>DAOOJC010000396.1:0-2275 GCA_035384905.1 Acetivibrio sp.
GAAAACAGTATCAATATTCAAACGGTTAAGGAATATGCGGAAAATAAGCTTGGCATGCATATGCCCGACAGTTATCAGATTACATATGTGAAGGTTCCGCAAAAGGATATTACAATTGTATCGGAAACGGCTCAGCTTGAGGAAAGCAAGAATTCCGGCATTTTCTCAGCCTTTTTAAACAAGATGAATTTAATAGTAAGTATGCTTTATTAGAAAAAACATTTTATATTTATAAGTCGAAATTAAAAGAAAACCGCTTAGGGGGGAAGATAGGGGGGCAGATTATCAATTAGCCTCTTTTTCTTATTATTAATATTGTATTTAATAGTATTGTATCGCATTAACTGTAGTATAATGATAGCATACGCATGTTTTTTTGTTGTTTGTATAGATGGAGGGGGATAGGTTTGGCTGCTAATACTACACTGATCATGAAAAAGAGACTGTTGGTCGTTTTAACGGTTTTTTCTCTTCTGGTTTTCGCTTTAATTGCCAGGGTTGGATGGCTTCAGTTGGTCAAAGGCGAGGAACTTCAAAAAATGGCCTTTGAACAGCAAAACAGTGACAGGGAAATACCTCCAAGAAGAGGGTCTATTCTGGACAGAAAAGGAGAAGCGTTGGCTATAAGTGCCACTGTTGACCGGATAGTTGTAAATCCCACGGAGATTGATGAGTCCGATGAGGAAGAGATTTCGCAAAAGTTGGCGGAATTCTTGGATATGGATAAGGACGCGATTCTGAAAAAAGTAAGCAATAACAAAAGCCGTTATGAGATAATAAAAAAAAGAGTGGAAAAGAATGTCGGTGACCGGATAAGACAGTGGAAGAGCGAAGAAAATATACATGGCGTATATATTGATGAGGATTCAAAAAGGTATTATCCCAGCGGAAACCTTGCCGCACACATAATCGGCTTTACCGGTGAAGACAATCAAGGACTTGACGGAATAGAAAAAACAATGGAGAAGTATTTAAAAGGTGTACCGGGCAAGATATTGAGCGAGGTTGATGCCCGCGGAAGGCAGATGCCCAATTATCAAAATAAGCGTATAGATCCCCAGGATGGGCTGAATGTGGTGCTTACCATTGATGAAACCATTCAGCATCATGCAACGGAGGCACTGCAAAAGGCCCTCGATGACAACAAGGTTGCAAACGGTGGTATTGCCATTGTGCTCGACCCCAGAAACGGAGAAATTCTTGCCTTGGTGTCAAAGCCGGACTATAATTTAAACAGCCCGAGGGCATGTCCGCCGGGAGCTGATCCGGCAACCTGGACCGGAACCAGTCAGGAGGATATAGATTTTCTATATAAAACTGTATGGAGAAACAAGGCGGTTTCCGATACCTATGAACCGGGTTCTACCTTCAAAGCCATTACTTCGGCGATTGCGTTTGAAGAGGGTGGTGTCACCCCCGAAACCAGAACAAGTGATTTTCCTATTGAGCTTCAGGGCTGGACAATTAATTGCTGGTCTACAGTTCTTCATGGTGAAGAGTCTTTTAGAGAAGCGGTTTATAATTCCTGTAACCCTGCATTTGTCAGGGCAGCTCTGAGTGTTGGTGTGGAAAAGTTTTATAAATACGTTAGGGCTTTTGGATTTTATGACAAGACAGGAATAGAGCTTCCCGGCGAGGCTAAGGGAAACTTTCACGCAAAGCCCCAGGAGATTGACCTTGCAACTGCTTCCTTCGGGCAGACGTTTACAATAACCCCTATTGAGCTTATTACCGCTTATGGTGCTCTGGCAAACGGCGGCACGCTTATAAAACCCAGGCTGGTTAAAGAGGTTGTCGATTCGGAAGGAAATGTTGTAGTGAAAACTCAGCCTGAGGTTGTAAGGAATGTTATTTCTAAAGAAACATCACAAACTTTGTTGAACGTTCTGGAAGGGGTTGTATCCGAAGGTACCGGTAGAAATGCGTATGTCAAAGGATACAGGGTGGCAGGTAAAACAGGTATATCGGAAACAACGGTAAAAGGTGTGTATATAGCTTCCTTTGCAGCGATTGCACCGGCGGACAATCCGCGTATATGTGTGCTGGTAGCACTGGATGACCCGAGGGGTGAATCACATTTCGGTGGTACTATTGCTGCACCGGTTGCCGGTAAGATAGTCGAGGAGACGCTAAAGCATCTTGGTGTGGAGAGAAGATACTCTGAGAAGGATTTAAAGATGATTGCAGAAGAGGTGTATGTACCGGATATAAGGGATAAGAGCATAAGTGATGCCAAAAAACTTTTAAACCAAATGGGATTGAAGTGTAGGATAGA
>DAOOJC010000397.1:0-2274 GCA_035384905.1 Acetivibrio sp.
TGAATAGCTAAAAAGTTTCTGTCAAAATGCCTTGACATGTGAAGAGGATTAAATTATTATGTTTTTAAGACTAATTAAAGAAGAAATGATGATCAGGAGGAGTAAGCGGTAACGACTTATTAGAGAGGGGAAATCGGAGGCTGAAAGTTTCCCTTAAGTGACAGACTGCAGAAGGTAGCCTGGGAGTTCCGGAGTTGAAAGGACACGGGTTTTAATGAAGAACGGTCTTAGTAGGCTTTGGCGGTACAGAGCCGTTATTTCGATGCTTTATAAGGATATTAAATCCTTATTGAGGTTGAGATGCCTATTTAATAATAGGAATTTTGGTGGTAACGCGGAAAAAGTCTTTCGTCCAATTGTAGGATGAAAGGCTTTTTTATATAGCAGATTCAAATGCTCGTATCAATTCGGCGGTTCCGATTGGGAAGTAAGTTGTAGGCGAGGGAAATACCTATAAGGAGAGAAGGGTAAATGATTTTTTTGAAAATACTTATGTTTTTATCTATCGCAGCCGGTTTTGCAACGGTTTTGGTTGCAAAGGTTATTGTGAAAAGGTTTAAAATAAATGAAAAAACTAAATGTGATTTTGAACATGAAATGACAGATGAAGAACTCGAGAAATATTTATTTAATAAAGCAGTACTCAATATAAAAATGCTGGGAATGCTTATTGCTCTTCCCGGATTGATATTGGTGCTATTTATTTATAGATAGTCCGAATAATTAATTCTTATATAAATAATTGGAGGTTTTTAGTATGAGTTTAGAAAAAAATATTGCCAAGACCTATGACCCAAAACAGGTTGAAGACAGATTGTACGGCGAGTGGATGGAAAAGGGTTATTTTCATGCCGAAATAGACAAAGATAAAACACCTTTTACCATTGTTATTCCACCACCGAATATTACAGGACAGCTCCATATGGGACATGCCCTGGATGAAACCCTTCAGGACATTCTTATAAGATGGAAGAGGATGCAGGGGTATTGTGCCCTGTGGTTACCCGGTACCGACCACGCCAGTATAGCCACAGAAGCCAAGATAGTTGAAGCCATGGCCAAGGAAGGCATAAAAAAAGAGGACATAGGAAGAGAAAAGTTTTTGGAGAGGGCATGGGATTGGAAAAAGCATTATGGTGGAAGGATTGTTGAACAGCTTAAAAAGCTTGGAAGTTCCTGTGACTGGGACCGTGAAAGGTTTACCATGGACGAAGGGCTTTCAATGGCTGTTATAGAGGTTTTTATTAGGCTTTATAAAAAAGGCCTTATATACAGGGGCGAAAGGATCATAAACTGGTGCCCGAAATGCTGCACCTCTATATCCGATGCCGAGGTGGAATACGAAGAAAGAGCCGGCCATTTTTGGCACATAAAATACCCCATAAAGGACAGCACTGAGTTTGTTGTTGTTGCAACGACAAGACCTGAAACCATGCTGGGGGATACTGCAGTTGCCGTACATCCTGACGATGAAAGGTATAAGCATCTTGTGGGGAAAACCGTTATTCTTCCTCTAATGAATAAGGAGATACCGGTCATTGCCGATGAATATGTTGAAAAGGATTTCGGTACGGGTGTTGTTAAGATAACTCCCGCCCATGACCCGAATGACTTTGAAGTGGGCTTAAGGCATAATCTTCCGCAGGTAAGGGTTATGAACGATGATGCAACAATGAATGAATTGGCCGGAAAGTATCAGGGGTTGGACAGGTATGAAGCAAGAAAACAGATTGTAAAGGATCTGGAAGAATTTGGCCTGCTATTTAAGATTGAAGACCATACCCATAATGTCGGTACATGCTACAGGTGTTCCACAGTAATTGAGCCAATAATCTCAAAACAGTGGTTTGTTAAGATGAAGCCTCTTGCAGAGCCGGCCATTGAAGTGGTTAAAAACGGTACAATAAAATTCGTGCCTGAAAGATTTTCAAAAATATATTTCAACTGGATGGAAAACATTCAGGATTGGTGTATCTAAAGACAACTGTGGTGGGGTCACAGAATTCCGGCATATTACTGTCAGGAATGCGGATACACAATGGTAGACAGTGATATGCCCGATGTTTGCCCGCAGTGCGGCAGCTCAAGAATTGAACAGGACCAAGATACCCTTGACACATGGTTCAGCTCTGCACTATGGCCATTCTCAACCCTCGGATGGCCGGATAAAACTGAGGACCTTAAATATTTCTACCCGACCGATGTGCTTGTAACCGGGTATGATATAATATTCTTCTGGGTTGCAAGAATGATATTCTCCGGCCTGGAGCATAT
>DAOOJC010000398.1:0-2268 GCA_035384905.1 Acetivibrio sp.
ATCGAAAACGGATTCAAGGCTTATTTGTATAAGATCGCCAGAAACCTTGCATTACGGTATTTGAAAAAACGTCAGCATTATTGTTTTTTTAGTCTTGAAGGCTTAGAGGATGATCCGGAAAGTGAAATGCTAGTGGAAATGGTGGTGCAATCCGAGGAACGAAGCCGGATCCTGCGAAAATGCATGGAACATCTTAACTACGACTACTGCGAGGTATTGTATTTGCATTATTTTGAGAATATGAGCTATGCACAGGCAGCACAAGTTATGGGAAAAAGCATAAAACAAATCGATCATTTGCTGGAGCGTGGTAAGAAAAGACTCCGCTCACTATTGGAACGGGAGGGAATTACCGATGCGAAATACTGATGAACGGCTTGCTGCCGTAAAAAGGCGTGTGGAAGAATTGGAACAGAAAAAAAGGCAGCTTAGATACCGTTATATCGCCATGTCGGCTGTTGCTGCTTGCTTGGTTATCATAATAGGCATGGGATTTGCTATGCCCGGTATCATTGCAGGTCTTTACGGAAGGGATTATAGTAATACAGGAATGATGGCAAGTATTTTTTATGAGGGTAAAGTCCTTGGCTATGTATTGATTGGAATATTGTCTTTTGTGCTCGGTGTGTGTCTGACTGTCCTTTGTTTTCTTTTAAGGCCAGAAAAACAGCGGGATAAGGAGGACCACAACAATGATAGAACTCATTGACAATTCCGTACAGCTTGCAGTTTTGACCGTCTGCTGCATCTACTCCGCTATACGGTCAATAAGGCGTAATGATCATGTCTGGTTTCTGCTGACCTGCTTTTATGGAGCCTATGCCCTTGGGCTGGTTTACTGGTTGTTGTTCATTGTTTTTCACTCGAAGACGCCAAGTATTTCTCCCGTATCGGATTTAAGCTGGATGGCAAGCGTATTGTTTATTCTGGTTATGCAAAACACCTTACGATTACCGGGGGAGAGTACTTACCGACCTATTTTGGCATGGACAGCTCCTGTCTTCAGCACAGTTATGTGTTTCTTTTTTTTCCATTGGGGAGACTATTTCCTGAATGTTTTATGGGCTGCACTTATGGGGGCTTGCGGGTATCAAGCTTTGCGAGGGCTGCTTTGGGCGAGGCGACAGAGCAATGGGATGAACAGCTCCCTATATTTTCATATTACGGTTTTGACCTTTCTTTTGGTGGAGTATAGTCTTTGGCTTGCTTCCTGCTTCTGGAAAACCGAGAGTCTTCTTAACCCGTATTATTGGTTTGACTTTCTCATGTCTGCCACGTTCTTTACCTTTCTTCCATCTGTGAAAAAGGTGGTGACAGAATGATCTATATTGAAAATGTGTTCATCTGCATTACAGCACCTTTACTGATTGCCATGCTGTGCGGGGATAGGAACAACCGGCCTGTTTTTATTTTTTTAATCTCAGGAATTGGCATGTGCCTTTTATCTGCATATATTAATACCTTTGTTGCCAGCTGTTACGGTGTCGATATGATACAGGCAACGGTGGAGCTTGCACCGGCGATTGAGGAAACCATGAAGCTGCTTCCTGTGCTGTTTTATTTACTGGTATTGGAGCCGGAACAAAGGGAGGCACAAAGTGCTATTTTCTACGTGGCGGCAGGTTTTGCAACCTTTGAAAATGTATGTTACCTTGTTGAAAACGGCACATCACGGATTTTATTTTTACTTATGCGTGGATTTGGTGCTGGTGCAATGCATATTGTCTGCGGGGCAATTGTGGGATACGGGCTTCTGTACGTTTGGAGTAGATCATGGCTAAAGGTTGCAGGAACCTTCGGACTTTTGTGCATTGCAATCACCTTTCATGCCATCTACAATTTGCTTCTTAGTGTGGGGGGTACTGCACAGACAGTAGGTTTGCTTATACCCGTCCTTACTGTCTTATCCGGTATAGGAATCACCAAGATACTGAGGTTCAAATCATCAAAATAAAAGCTCTTGGGGCATCGAGCCCCCATCGCTTTTTGGTCATTTCACTTCGTGAAATCCCACTGACAAAAGCTCCTGGGGCATCGAGCCCCCATCGCTTTTTGGTCATTTCACTTCGTGAAATCCCACTAATAATGAGATTTAAAGAAAGTCTGAGCAGCTTAAAAGCGGCTCTTTTTTTACTCCTGCGAATGTGCAATTATTTTTCACCATCTATAAATTAGAATTAATAAATCAACTTTCGCACATAGTTAATGTGCAGTGAACATTGAAAAATCAATAGTTTTGGGCAATAAAAAAGTTCAAGAAACCTCTTC
>DAOOJC010000399.1:0-2258 GCA_035384905.1 Acetivibrio sp.
AAAAGGAGAATTACAGAAAGCTTCCCAAAAAGGTCTTGCGGCTCTTGATGATAAAAAGGGGTGATCATCCGTTTATCGGGCAATGGGCTCTTCCCGGCGGTTTTGTGAATATGAATGAGAGTCTGGATGAGGCTGCATTAAGGGAGTTAAAAGAGGAGACGAATATTGACAACATTTATATGGAGCAGCTTTATACATGGGGTGATGTAGACAGGGATCCCCGTACAAGAGTGATAAGTGCCTCCTACATGTCCCTGGTGGACAGTTCAACCTTGGATATTAAGGCCAGTGATGATGCCGATGATGCCAAATGGTTTACCGTGTCGTGCAAAATGTATCAGGAGCAAAAGACGGTTACGGAGAACGGATATGTATTACAACGGTGGTTTAAATTAACCCTGTCCAATGATGACGATGAACTTTATGCAATTGTGAAAACGGAAAAGACTATGGAGGGAAAAATAGCAAGTATTAAAAGAGAGATTGTTCAATCCCACGGGATTGCTTTTGACCACGCAAAGGTCATACAATACGGAATTGAAAGGCTTAGAAATAAAATAGAGTATACGGATGTTGCATTTAACCTTATGCCCAGCCTTTTTACCCTGACTGAACTTCAGCAGGTTTATGAGATAATCCTTGACACAGAGCTTTTAAAGGCCAATTTCCGAAGGAAAATTGCCGATATGGTGGTTGAGACCAATGAATATACAAAGGATGCAGGCCACAGGCCTTCCAAGCTGTTTAGGTTCAATCCCGACTGGGGCAATACTTCAGGATAAATTTTTATATTTGAGAACTTTTGGGTAATGTGTTAGTATTATATCTTAAGAGGATTGAATTAAAAGGGTTTATTTTTCTTTACCTTTATATCAAAACATTTATAAGAAGGTGATTTAATTGTTTATTGTAGGGCTTAACGGTAGTCCGAATAAGGATGGAAATACAAAGTTTTTATTGAACACTGTGCTGGAAGAAGCAAAGAATCTGGGAGCCAAGACGATGATAATGGAAGTTCAGGAACTTTTGGACTCATGCAAAAACGCATTTTGTGTTGCTTGCAGCAATCCATGCTCCGGTGTTTGTTATAAGGGCACGAAGCTGGAGGAGGCTTATGAGACATTGAAAAAGGCGGATGCCATTGTTATGGGTAGTCCTGTATACTTCGGAAGTGTTTCGGCACAGCTGAAGGCTTTCTTTGATAAGACCAGAAAGTTAAGGGGAGAAAAGGCTTTCTGCAACAAGATAGCCTGCGGAGTTACTGTGGGGGCTTCCAAATACGGCGGACAGGAAACAACCATGAAAGCATTGCATGATATAATGCTGGTTCATGGAATGACCGTTGTCGGCGATGGATATATTGGGGATGATTGCGGTCATCACGGTGTATCGGCACAAAGACCAGCACAGGAGGATGAGTTTGCCCTAAAACGTGCCGGAATAATTGCCAGGCGGTTGGTGGAAGCCTGTAAGGAAAAGGGAACTGAATAATGGATTGTAAGGTAAAATTTTGGATAAACTGAACAGGGTGAATTTATGAGTGGTGAGTTTTCTAGAACGGAATTATTAATAGGCCGGTCATCACTGGAGATTCTTAAAGAAAGAAAGGTAGCAGTGTTTGGAATTGGCGGAGTGGGTTCTTTTGTGGTTGAAGGCTTGGCCAGGTGTGGATTGGGAAGCCTGGTTCTGATTGATAATGATTTCATAGTACCATCTAATATCAACAGGCAGCTCCACGCAACAAGCAAAACTGTAGGAAGACCCAAGGTTGAGGTTATGAGGGAGAGAATCTTGGAGATAAATCCGGAGGCAGAAGTAACCGTACATCAGGAGTTTTATCTTCCTGAAACGGCAGAATGGCTTGTATCAAAGGACTATGACTATATTGTGGATGCAATTGACACCGTTACAGGGAAAATAGGTCTTGTGGTTCAGGCAAAGAGCATGGACATCCCAATTATCAGCAGCATGGGAGCAGGCAATAAATTGGACCCAACAGGATTTGAGGTTGCGGATATCTTTGAGACATCGGTTTGTCCTCTTGCAAAGGTTATGCGAAAGGAGCTTAGGGAGAGGGGAATTATATCTCTCAAAGTTGTATATTCTAAGGAAGAGCCGATAAAAATGAAGCAAAACCCGGATACCAATGAAAACTCCAATTCCAACGAGGAACCTGAAAAGAGTCTTAACAAAAAAAGGTTTGTACCGGGAAGCATTTCCTTTGTTCCATCGGTGGTAGGACTCATAATTGCAGGCGA
>DAOOJC010000400.1:0-2256 GCA_035384905.1 Acetivibrio sp.
TGCTTTGTCAATACCTTCAGCCCCTTACCAATCTATTTTAAAGACTCATAACAGTGCCTTTCACCATAGCCACATATCTTATTTAGCTGCACTGATAATGTAAATTGTGTTTTCAACCTTGCACAAGGTTAACATGCAAAACATGATGTATTGTCTATTTTTTCTATTTCCGGGCACTATTATTCATACTACTATTTTACTTAAGTATCAGGCTATATAGAATTAAATATGAACTTTATCTTCATACCGTAAGTTTCTTTATTTTCTCCGTTCCTTTTTCTGTTTAAAGTACTCATTGAACTTATCGGTGGAAGTATTCATAATTAATTCCTCGGGCATTAAAACTTCATCCAGAAGCTTGTATATTCGGTCAAAACGTCCCACATCAAAGCTGATATGGGCATCGCTGCCACAGACAATTCTTACTCCCTGTTTTTTACACTCAATGGCAAACTCTCTGCAGTTCTCCTCACAGCCTGCTCTAACCAAAAAGGAACTGTTGTTAAGCTCTATAAACTTGCCATTTTCGCAGGCAGCCCTTACCACCTTCTCAATATCCACCTTGAACGTGGTGTTTCCGGGATGCCCGATAGCATCCACATAAGGATTTTTCAAAACATTTACCATAGCCTGGGTGTTATCCTCCAAAGAAGAAGGTTCAATACATATATCATGAAAGCTGGCTATAACAAAATCAAGCCTCTTCAAATATCCGTCAGGCATATCTAAATTACCCGAATAATCAATTATATTTGCCTCTACACCCTTTATGACCCTTACACCGAATAAACTTTCAGGTATAATCCTGAGGTTTCCGAAATGGTATAAGTATGGTGCTCCCTTCATTGCAGGACCATGATCCGTGATTGCAAACATTTCAATTCCCTTTGCCGCAGCCTCTCTAGCCATCTCCTGCACTGTGCTGTAGGCATGCCCACTGGCTATAGTATGTGTATGAGTGTCCACTACGAATCTCAAAACTATTCCCCCATTTACATGTAAATCATATTTATTCTATCTAAATTCAAGACCTTCCTAAGAGACAAAGTTCAAAAAACTAAGAGGCTATTCTTCATATCCCGCATTGTTCATTCTGTCTTCCATTCTCTCCTTTATGACCCTTGCAGCATTATATCCCATGTTCTTTTGCCTGTTATTCATGGCTGCAACCTCGACAATTACGGCAAGATTACGTCCTTGCCTTACAGGAATAGTAAGGCAGGGAACTTTTATTCCCAATATGTCTATATACTCATCGACCAAACCCAACCTGTCGTAATTTTTCTTCTCATCCCAGAACTCAAGTTGTATTACAAGGTTAATGTTTTCAGTAACCTTGACCGATCTAACACCATATAGATTTTTTACATCAAGTATTCCAATACCCCTTATTTCAATAAAATGCCTTATTATATCCGGAGCTGTACCATAAAGGGTTTTGTCCGATACTCTCCTGACCTCAACCAAATCATCTGCCACAAGCCGATGACCTCTTTTTACAAGCTCCAGGGCAGTTTCACTTTTTCCTACACCACTCTCTCCCAATATAAGTATACCTTCACCGTATACTTCGATTAAAACCCCATGTTTTGTAGTTCTTGGTGCAAGCTCAACATTAAGATACCCAATCAACGCACTCAAAAACCTTGAGGTTATATCCTGAGTCCTTAAAATAGGAGTACCGTATTTCTCCGCTACTGCTATCATTTCAGGGAAAACCTCAAGACCTCTCGTTACAACCATGCACGGGAAACCGCATTTAAAAAACTCATCCAAACGCAAATAGCGTTCCTCAGAGGATAAACCCGAAAGATAAGTAGTTTCAACCATTCCAATAATCTGAACACGGTCCGTTCCAAAATGCTCCAGATACCCCACCAACTGCAATCCCGGCCTGTTGACATCGGTTGAAGTCAGCACAATATCATTAATCCTGTCTTTCCCAGCAATACATTCCAGCGAAAAATCCTTTATAATTTGCTCTAAAGGCACTGAATACATAATTATCCCCCCAGCCACACAAAAATTATACACCAAAAAAATATCACAATTTTTAATTAGAATAACAGCCTTTTATATTATAACACAGTAGAAACCATATGATAAACAGTAAATAAAATCTGAGAAGAGTTCAACTTTCTCGACTCAATACAGAATATTATAAGAACAGAAAAAAACCACTGGATATAAACAAAACTTAATGGAGCGGGTGAAGGGAATCGAACCCTCGCAATCAGCTTGGAAGGCTGATGTTCT
>DAOOJC010000401.1:0-2249 GCA_035384905.1 Acetivibrio sp.
TTATCCTCCGTTTCCAACACCTTTTTTACATCCTCAACCAGCTCTCTGCACCTGCTCTTTAGTATCGCCTTAAGTGCGTATTGCCGAATCTGAGGCTCTTTTGCATATATACACGGCTTAATATGAGCAGTAATTTCTGCATCCTTGAGTTTCGCTGCTGCAGAACATGCACGCCTTCTTACTTCATAGTCATAATGCACAAACAACAAGGGAAGAATCTCTTTTTCTTTTCCGTTTTTCCCAATCCTCAAGGCAAGCTCTCTTAACTCCCCAACGCTTAATCCCAACAGTACTTTTTTATCATCAGGAAACACCGTTTCAAAACATTCACTGCTGTCGCTAGGTTTGATCTTCCCTTCCTCCATACAAACTCTAAGGGACAGCATCTTTACTCCTGCTTTTTTACATTCTATTACAATCAAGTCCTTAACCTCATCAATTCTGGTAACTAAACCCTGTCCGAATTTCAAATGTTCAACCCATGCCCCTTCGCATATTTCATTGCATGAAAACTGCTTTTGTGCTAGTTTTAGTTGATGGACAAACCTTGACACAAAAGATTTCTTGTTATTTGCCTGAGAAAAGGTAATGAGTTCAAGATGCTTTTTGGCCCTTGTAATGCCCACATAAAAAAGCCTCACCTCTTCCTCCATTAAAGAACGGTTTCCCTCCTCCAACTCACTTATGCTTTTTGCTGACGGGAACTGTCCTTCCACCAGGTCAATCATATAAACTCTTTCAAATTCCAAACCTTTACTTGAGTGTATGGTGGATAGCACAACAGCATTTCTGTTTCTGTTCGCCACAGCGTTTTCCATAGCAGTATTCAATACGGAAAGCCTCTCAAAAAGATCTTTAAAGGAGTTAACCCTTGATGCTATTGTCTTTAGACTGTCAATAATATAATTAATGCTCTCTGCGGAAAAGCCCATCTCCTTCGATGCTCTTCCAATATACTTTTCATATCCTAAATCCTTCTCAATATACTCAATCGCCAAATGTGGCTTTAGAAACTCAATGGTTCCAAATCGCTTAATGAGGGATTTAACGGCTTCTTCCGTCCTTTTTGGCAACTGCGGAAAATCCAGCAGGGTTTGTAGAACCGTTTTATCCCGGTTCTGATTTACCATAACAAACTCAAGCATATCCTTGCTAAGATATGCATCGGTTTTATAATAAATCTGTGCAAAGGCTTCAATGTCATGGGGATTTAAAGCAAACCTTATAAAAGCAAGGATATCATTAACCACCCAGTGGTTGAAAAAATGAATATTGGTATCCCTTATATAAAAGGGAATATTGCTGTATTCCAGGTAATCCACCAGTGCAATGGCAGAAATGTTGTTCCTGAATAAAACGGCACATTCGGACAGATTGTCCTGCATCTTCAGAACCGAAGCCAGATAAGCATATTGTTCATTCCTATCCGTTACCTGCTTAAATACCACCTCATTCCCTGCTTCATTTTCGGTAAACATCTCTTTTTCATACCGTTCCTTGTTCTGCTTTATAAAATTATTGGCTGCCTTCACAATATTTTTTGTTGAACGGTAGTTTCTTTCCATCATAAGAATCCTTGCCTCGGGATAGGTCTCTTTAAACTTGAGAAGTGCCTCGGGAAATGCGGCTCTAAACCCATAAATACTCTGGTCCTCATCCCCCACCATAAAAATGTTGTTTTTTGGATAGGCAAGCAGCCTGATAATTTCGTGCTGTACAAAGGAAGTATCCTGGGATTCATCAACATTTATATACCGATATCTTTTCCTCAACGAATTGATAACCCCGGTATCTTTCATAAAAAGCTGATAGGTACCGGTTAACATATCGTCATAATCTATATATCTTTCATTGCGTTTTAGCTTTTCATAGGCATTATATATTTCAACAAAATTCTTGATTTTTACATCCAATTCCCCTATCTTGTCGGGAGTATAAAGCATATTTTTAATAAAGCTGATGGAATTGACCAGATCTTCGAGGATATCTTCTGTTATATAGTCCTTGTTTATTTCAAAATAAATCTGCCTTAAAATTTGGCTTTTATTAACAGTGCTTTCATTACCCTCAATGATTTTAGGAAAAGGTCTGTTATTAGCTGCAGTATAATCCCGTATAACCGAATAGCAAAAGCTGTGTATTGTTGAAAACTGGACATTACAGATGAGTTCTCTTCCAAAAACACTGTAAAACCTATCCTGCATATCACGGGCAGATGCCCTGCTGAATGTCAGTGTCAATATGTTTGC
>DAOOJC010000402.1:0-2245 GCA_035384905.1 Acetivibrio sp.
TTTGTATAGTAATACCTGATTTCAATATCCGATAGCTTTACATCTGAGCTGCCTTGATTGGTTATTCTGAAAACAGGTGCAATACTGCTGGCTGACGATACATAACTGGCGTTTTTATATTGAACCGTGATATTGTCTTTTTTCTTAGGACCTGCTTCCGTCGGTTTTGGCACAGATGTCGGTGCAGGTCTCGGCGTTGGTGTCCGTGTTGGGGTCGGGGTCAACGTAGGTGTAGGCGTAGGTGTAAGTGTAGGCGTAGCTGTAGGTGTCGCTGTAGGTGTAGCTGTAGGTGTAGCTGTTGGCGTAGGAGTCGGCGTAATTGTTGGGGTAACTGTTTCTGTCGGCAAAGGAGTTTCTGTTTTTCCGGAAGCAGTAATAGGTGGCTTCGTGCCATCAACAGCAACTGATGGTGTTTGCTGCACCAAGGAAACAGTCGCCTCAGGAGGAAATGTCACATTTCCATGGTTGTTCGAACCTATACTCTTCTCTGAAAAAATATAAAAAACTGAAGGAATCACTATAACACATATAAATAATGCAATCGCTGAGATTATTATAACCTGTTTTTTAAGTCTTGATTTATAATACCATTTCATAATTTAGCATGTATATAAAGTGGCCATTGAATTAAACATCCAGCAAGCCTTATATACAATTTAACCCTCCCTAAATAGCATATAGAAATCTGGAACTAAATAATCTATTTCTTACTATAATCATTCAACTACTAAAAAGCAACCCAATTATCATTTATTCTTGCTATAATATCCAATAACGCATAAATACCTGAATGATATTATAACAGTACTAATATTAATATATGTTAATTTATTGGAATTACGTCTAATTTTCTTAGTATATATCTCTTCAAAATAGTCAGGTCCGTTGAATCAACAATCCCATCCATATTTAAATCAATCAGATACTCTCGTTCCGGATAGGGTAATCTGTCCATTTTACGCAACAAGTACCGCTTTAATATTGTAATATCTGTTGAGTTTACATCTCCATCGGCATCTACATCACCATACTTATCATCCTCAGGTAAGTCTCTAGAAAATGTGCTGTGAATGATAGATGTCAGAGTACTTCCCCCATTAGCCGGATAGTCACCGCTCAGTTCCCATATCATAATACCTCCAAGGCCTTTATTCAAAACATAATTACACTTGTTTTCCAAAGAGATTTCATCTTCATATGTATACAATGTGGCCGATACCGGATTCCACACATAAGGAACTTTAGAATTATCATCCCAATATCTGGCGAATCCCGATGTCGTTGAGTCCAACAATCCCCTTATAAAATGATACATCTCATTATTGAGTGCCTGTCCCGATGTCCCAAAAAGTCCATTCGTTCCTCCGGTTATATTTTTCCAACCGGCTGCATAGAATGGAACACCTAAATTCAACTTTTCTGCGGGAACACCGAGCCTTAAGTACTCATTAACAGTCCAATCCGCATTAAAAGTCTCTTTCCTTTGAGAAGATGATGGGTCATCAGGATTCATATACAAAGGCGACATATGGTTTACGGAAGTGTCCCACGAACCGCTGTAGTCATATGTCATAAGATTGATAAAATCAAGGTATTGATGATACAGTTCAGGCTCTGTATTTTTTATCGTATAGCTTCCAGCCGGTGCAGCTATAGTCAGAAGATACCTCTTTCCATCTTCTTCTCCCGCTGCATCAAGCTTTTCACGCAAACATTTGAGAAGCAGGGTAAAATTCTGCTTGTCTTCCGGCCTTGCAACATTAGTGGACATTCCTCCGCCTACAGGATACTCCCAGTCAATATCCACGCCATCAAACTGATACATACGAACAAATTCAACACAACTGTCAGCAAATACAGATCTTGATTCCTCCGTAAGTGCAACATCCGAAAAATATGTAGACAGAGTCCATCCCCCAACAGATATTAATGTCTTTACTTGCGGATACTGTTTCTTATACTTTATCAGTTGTCCGAAATGGCCTTTTAAAGGTGTTTCCCAAGTATCATCTCCAAAAGGCTTATCAATAGCAGCCCATTTATCATATATTGCGATCTTTCCATTTTCAATTTTTGCAAAAGCATAATTTATGTGCGTTATCTTATCCCATGGAATGTCTGAAACTTCGTAATAATTGTCTTCTAAATATATATTCCAATCGGCGAAGTAACCGACAATCCTTTTTGGGGGATCAGATAAACCGTTTCCATAAACCTCGATATTCATTAACGTTAGAATTACTGA
>DAOOJC010000403.1:0-2245 GCA_035384905.1 Acetivibrio sp.
CCTGCCAGGTTTTGAAAAGCTCTTATCTTCCTCTTTAGAAATTGTGCGATAAAAATTTTTTTTTTGGTATTTGTTCTTAATGCTGATGCGGTTATACTACGTACCTTTTCATCCACCGACATATTGATTCTTGCATTATATTCCCTGACATAGCTTTCCGGTTGTACCATAAGGTCTGATTCAGGTGCGTCAGCCTCCAACCTGTAACAGATTCCTTTCAGTATTGCCACCCTTTTTCCTCCTTCATTTTTTATATCCACAACCTTAAACAATATATCGGAACCATAGGATTTTCTTGCTACAATATCTCCAATTTTGAAACTCATAAATACCACCCTTATTTTTATTTTCCCTACAATACATAATATGATTTAAAGGGTACGTTTGTGAGAGGTATTGAAATACTATGCCAACAAACGGTATAATGAATTATATTGCAAAGGTGTCCTTATTACTGTCTGACTTTTATACGAGGAGGGAAAACCATGTTAACTGATATTGAGATAGCCCAATTGTGCAAAATGAAGCCAATAAATCAAATTGCCTCAGAACTTGGCATTAAGGATGACGAACTTGAGCTTTACGGTAAATATAAAGCAAAACTGACCGATGATCTGTGGGAAAGGGTAAAGGACACGCCCGACGGTAAATTGGTTCTTGTTACGGCAATAAACCCCACCCCTGCAGGCGAAGGAAAAACCACAACCACCGTCGGGCTTGGTCAGGCAATGGCTAAGATAGGGAAGAAAGCAATAATCGCTTTGAGAGAACCTTCTTTAGGTCCGGTCATGGGAATAAAAGGCGGTGCTGCCGGAGGCGGATATTCCCAGGTAGTACCCATGGAAGATATAAACTTACACTTCACAGGAGATATGCATGCCATAACAGCGGCAAACAACCTCCTCTCTGCTGCAATTGACAACCATATTCAGCAGGGCAATGCACTCGGTATTGATCCAAGGCAGATAATCTGGAAAAGGGCAATGGACATGAATGACCGTGCCTTAAGAAATATCGTTGTAGGCCTGGGAGGCAAAATTAACGGCACTCCAAGGGAAGACGGCTTTTTAATAACCGTGGCCTCGGAGATCATGGCTATCCTCTGTCTGTCTACAGGAATTATGGATTTAAAAGACCGCCTCGGCAAAATTATAATTGGATACACCTACGGCGGAGAACCCGTTTCTGCCCGGGACCTCAAGGTTAACGGGGCAATGACCCTCTTATTAAAGGATGCCATAAAGCCCAACCTGGTACAAACCCTTGAAAACACGCCCGCACTTATGCATGGCGGTCCTTTTGCCAACATAGCCCACGGATGCAACAGCATTATAGCCACAAGGCTTGGGCTGAAGCTTGCCGATTATTGCATTACAGAGGCTGGTTTCGGTGCAGATTTAGGTGCTGAAAAGTTTTTAAACATCAAATGCAGGTATGGGGGGCTAAAGCCGGACGCTGTAGTTCTTGTGGCTACAATAAGAGCTTTAAAATACAACGGTGGTGTAAAGAAAGACATGCTGGCTGCCCCTGATTTAGACGCCCTGAAAAAGGGATTTGTAAACCTTGAAAAGCATATAGAAAATATCAGAAAGTTCGGGGTCCCTGTTATTGTGGCCATTAATCATTTTTCCACCGATTCGGATGAAGAAACGGATTTCATTAAAAACAAATGCGAAAGTATGAACGTCGAGGTATCCTTCTCCAATGTATTCGCCATGGGAGGAGAAGGCGGCCGGGAGCTTGCCGAAAAGCTGGTTAAGCTAATTGAAAATCAAAAGAACGATTTTAAACATCTTTATGATACAAATATGACAATAAAGCAAAAAATAGAAACAATTGCAAAGGAAATATACGGAGCAAGAGGTGTTGTATATTTACCGGCAGCAGAAAACGCCATCAAAAAAATCGAGTCCCTTAATATGGATAAGCTTCCCATTTGCATGGCTAAAACGCAATATTCATTATCCGACAATCCTTCGCTTCTCGGAAGGCCGGAAGGATTCGATATAACGGTGAGAGAAATTAAGCTCTCTGCCGGTGCAGGATTTATCGTAGCAATCACAGGTGATATCATGACTATGCCCGGGCTTCCGAAGACCCCGGCAGCAGAGAATATTGACATAGATGAAAAAGGTGTTATAACCGGATTGTTTTAACAGCAAAGCCCTGATAGACGGCTTACAAAGATGCAAATTTTATCACCTTTTTTATTCTGGCGATCTAAAGAAAAAATAATTCTCATTAT
>DAOOJC010000404.1:0-2244 GCA_035384905.1 Acetivibrio sp.
CCTTTTCTCATAGCATTCTGAAATAACCTGAAACAAAAGCTGTGAGCCATCTTTCTCAAAGGGAACATAGCCCCATTCGTCACAGATCAGCAGATCAATTTTTTGCAACTGTTTCATGAATCGTTGCAATTCCCCCTTAGCCTTTGCCTCGCTCAAAAGATTAACTAATGTTGCCGTACGATAGAATTTTACCTTCTTTCCTCTGGAACAAGCTGCAACCCCAATGGCCGTGGCCATATGGCTCTTACCGGTTCCTACAGGTCCATAAAGAATCAGGTTTTCAAGCCTGTCAATAAAAATTCCGGTTTTTAGTTCTTCAATACTAATAGCTTTTGGTATCTGAATATCCTGAAATTCATAGTTTTCAAAGGTCTTTATGACATCAAAGCCTGCAGATTTTAGATTCCTGTTTTTTCTGACAAGTTCCCGATGGTCTAATTCTATCTTTAGAAGCTGTGCAAGAAAATCAGCATGATCAGTTGCGATAATCTTCGAATAGCTATTGTAGATATTCATACCAATCCGGAGTTCCTTGCAATACTGCTTAATCAACATATCAGAAGTCATAGCTGCAGCCCTCCTGAAGTAATCAGTTGATCATAAATCTTTATGTCGGGTATATATTTCTTAAGTTCCGGAACTTTATCAGGCAATGGTATTTCCGGTTCCGGTAAAGTTCCGGTCGTTAAACGACAATATGTTGCCCAAATACTATCAGGATCGCTAACCCCTAATTTTAGCCCTTCTTCAAACGCTTCTATGGCTGTGTCAATACCTGTGGTTGCTGTCATCTTGGCAAACAACTTTAAAGTCTGCTTTTTTCTCTCATAATCACTTTTATCCAGATATTCTTTAAGGATTTGTGGCAATTGACTGTATAGTCCTGTATATTTTAATGCAGTCGGTCTTTTGCTCATAAGTGCAAGATAGGGAATCCAGTTCATTGATTCCTTTTCTTCTCCGTAAAGCCGTTTGTGTCTGATGATGTGATTGCAGTCTTCATCAAGTATTTCTACATCAAAAGCACCTGCTTTAACAATGACCTGTCGCTTGGCCATATTAGGAGAAGTTGAATAAATTTTGCCGTCAAACTTAACTTTTCCGTAGTTGTCAGTTTTAGCGAATTCATGTATGTACACCTCAAAAGGAACTTTCGGAAGTTTCAAGAATTCCTGTTTATCTTCCTGAAATAAATCTTTGATTAGCCCATATCCCTTGTAATGCATTCTATTCATATCCCGGTCACATCTTAAAAGAAGCTCTTTGTTGTATTCCTTTAAATCCTTAAATTCTGGAATTGGTACAAGCATATTCCGGCGATGATATCCAACCTTGTTTTCCACAGAACCTTTTTCATGTCCACTGTTAGGATTACAGAAATTGCTCTGAAAACCATAATGCATCATGAATCTTAAAAATCCTTTGGTTAAATCCCGTTCTCCATACTCCTTGATTTTCTTAACAATCGTAGACATGTTGTCAAACCATATGGCTGTCGGAACACCGCCGATGTGTTCAAAGATTGCTTTCATGCCTTCCAACAAGCATTCCTGGTTCATACTTTTGAACAGTTGCATGTGACCGCCATTACTGTGAGGATAAGCAATATTTAAGTAATATCCGTCATATGCAATACCGTTCTCGATAAACCGAGCCTCTCCAAAGTCTGCCTGCGCTTCTCCCGGAGGATGTTCCAACGGAAGAAACCCGTTCGTATCCATCTCCAATCCCTTTCGAATTTCCGCAACTAATTTCCTGACTGATCTCTCACTGGCATCAAATTCAGCACCATACAGCTCTTTTAACCGGTCATACACCCTTTTTGCAGTGTGCTGCTGTTTATGTGGTGCTTTCTTGTCGTTGATAAGCCATGCAGTGACTATGCTCCTATATGGAGATAACTTGCCTTGTCTCCTTTGTTTAGGACGGAGTGTCTGATTAAAGTCTTCTTTCTCCACATACTTTTTAACAGTTTCAAAGTCGTGCCCGGTAATTCGAGATATTTTCCTTAAACTCTTGCCTTCAAATTTCTTCATGTTTCTGATACGATATACTTGCTCCATTGTTAGCATCCTTTCTTTACCCCCTTCAAGTATGGACAACTTAAAGGGTATTATTTTTCAGGGGTGCCCGCAATGGAGTTTCCAATTTATGCAGGGATTTTTAAGTTCCGGAACGCTCGGTTTTTATTGTACCAAAAACAAATATTCTTATATATATCGTTATTATCAGTATTATTAATCT
>DAOOJC010000405.1:0-2243 GCA_035384905.1 Acetivibrio sp.
GAGAAGTACTGACGTTAAAGAGCCCGGACGGAACGGTTATTGATATTGTGACTTTAATAAATCTTTCGGATGATGAGGCCTATGGAAGAAAAAGTGATGGCTCATCGGAAATGTCATTGTTAATACCAACTCCCGGAGGGGCAAATATTTTTAACCAAAGTATGGTGCCTGTGTTAGAACCAGTGTTTTCCCATGAAGGTGGGCTTTATACTAATGAGTTTGATTTGAAAATTGCTGCACAAGAATCGAAAGTGAAAATTTACTATACTACAGATTGTTCTGATCCTGTTCCGGGGGAAACTGGAACCTATGAATACAGTACGGATATTAGAATAAAAAGCAGGAAAGGTGATCCCAATGTCCTTTCAATGATTACCGATATATCCAACGATGAATGGAACAGATGGAAAGCACCAAAGGGTGAATTATTTAAATGTACCACCATTAAAGCTGTTGCTGTAAGAGATGACGGTGCACAAAGCAAGGTAGTCACTCATTCCTATTTTGTAGATCCGGATATGAATAACCGGTACACCTTGCCGGTGGTTTCTCTGGTAACCGATTATAATAATTTGTTTGATAAGACTACAGGGCTTTATGTAAATGAAAACTATGAAAATAGCGGAGTTGAATGGGAAAGACCTGCTCATGTAGAAATATTTGATACCGACGGAAGCACGTGGTTTTCTCAATCGATTGGGATACGCATACATGGGGGATGGACAAGAAAGTATCCTCAAAAGTCCTTCCGCTTATATGCAGATCATGGCGATGATGAGATTGATAAATTCAAATACGAAATATTCCCCGGCCTTAGAGGAAATGGAACCGGCAAAAAAATAAAGAGCTTTGAACGTCTCATATTAAGAAATGCAGGAAATGACTGGACTGGTGCTTTGTTCAGGGATGAAATGATGCAGAGCCTCGTATCTCATCTAAAGCTGGATACCCAATCTTACAGGCCTTGCATAGTATTTTTGAACGGCGAGTACTGGGGAATATACCATATACGTGAACGGTTCGATGAGAAATATCTCGAAGAGCATTACGACCTGGATGACGATAGGGTTTCAATTCTTGATGTTTTTGAAAAACCCAGTGTTCAGGAAGGAGATCCGGAGGATGCTTTGGCATATTCGGAAGATGTTATAAACTATTTGAAGTCTCATTCCATTACAGATAAGAGTACATATGATTATATTAAGACAAAAATAGATGTTGATAATTTCATTGATTACAATGTCGCCGAAATATTCTTCGGAAACACGGACTGGCCTGGAAACAATGTGAGTATATGGAGGTACAAAACCGAAAGCGGTGAGTATGAGCCCGATGCACCCTACGGTCAGGACGGAAGGTGGAGATGGTTTTTAAAAGACACCGATTTTGGCTTTGGCTTGTATGAAAAGCCCGTGTCCCATAACACTCTGGCTTTTGCGGCCGGTGACACTAAAGAAGGCTATGCAAACGAACCGTGGGCGGTATTTCTGTTTAAGACCCTGCTCCAGAATGATGAGTTTAGAAACGAGTTTATAAACCGTTTTGCAGACCAGTTGAATACTTCTTTTGTTCCGTCAAGAGTAAATGAGATTATTGATGGAGTTGTATCGACCCTTGAGCCGGAAATGCAGGAACACACTGACCGCTGGCCCTTTATCAAGCTGACAAGAACCAGCTATATGGATAAGACATGGAGCGAGGAAATTCAGAGTATAAAAAACTATGCCAATTATCGTCCTGGGTTTGTAAGACAGCACATAACCAACAAGTTTAGAGCCAACGGTGTGACCGGAACATCTTATGTCACCCTGAACACCGATACAGCCATGGGACATATTAAGATTAATTCCATAGATATTAAGTCGGGTACTCCGGCAGTTACAGACCCCGGTTCATGGACTGGTATGTATTTCATGGGGGTTCCTGTAACTGTAAAGGCAATACCGAAAGATGGCTACGTGTTTGACCATTGGGCGGGAATAAACGGGGTTGATCAGTCATCGGATACCCTAACCTTTACCCTAACCGGGGATGTCAATGTTACGGCTGTTTTCAAACCCATGTTAGAACCACCAACTTTATATGGTGATGTTAATGCAGACGGGGAAATAAATTCTACGGATTTAACCTACCTTAAAAGATATTTGCTAAAAACCTTGTCTTCCGGTTTATATTTCGATTTAAAAGCAGCAGATGTTGATGCCAGTGGAAGTATTGATTCAACGGATCTTACGTATTTGAAA
>DAOOJC010000406.1:0-2235 GCA_035384905.1 Acetivibrio sp.
CTTTTTGGGAATTATATTTGCCATAACCGATATTACTCCTTTACCGCCTAAGGCAAGCAAAGGAAGGACCTGATCATCATTACCCGAATAAACTGTGAAGTCCTCCGGACATAAGTTAATTACTTCTCCAACCTGACTTAAGTTGCATTCCTTAATTGCAACAATATTTTCTATTTCAGACAATTGCTTTACAGTCTGAGGGTCTATGTTAAGGTTTGTTCTGCCTGGTACATTATATAAAATCATGGGTATTTTTATGCTGTTTGCAATCAGCCGGAAATGTTCGTAAAGACCTTTTTGGGTTGTCTTGTTGTAGTAGGGGGTTACGCTTAATATGGCGTCTGCACCTACTTCTTCGGCATACTTGCTTAAACTTATAGCATGTTTGGTATCGTTGCTCCCGGTTCCTGCAATTACAGGTACCCTCTTGTTTACCTTCTCCACAGCAAACTTTATGGCCGACTTATGCTCATCGTCCGGCATTGTCGATGCTTCCCCGGTGGTTCCGCAGATAATGATCGAATCTATACCTTCGTTTATTTGAAAATCGATGAGCTCTCCGAGTTTATTAAAGTCAATGCCGTCTTCGGTAAATGGTGTTATTATAGCTACTCCAGCACCGGTGAATATTGGTTTTCTCATAATAACCATCCTTTCACTTATAAAATTCCAAGACTTAAACCTCATTAGTGTGGATTATTCCATTGAGCTTCAGTGGGGAGTAGAATCCACCACTGAAACCGTAAATTACAAGCTTTAGCAAAAGTGTTGGCTATTTGTTCCACATCTTTATGAGCTCTTGTGCAATTTGAACAGCATTTGTAGCAGCACCTTTTCTTATGTTATCAGCAACTACCCATAAGTTTACGCCGCTTTCAACGCTTTCGTCCCGTCTTATTCTTCCCACGAAGGTCTCATCTTTTCCTTCCGCATTTATAGGCATAGGATAGATGTTGTTGGCAACATCATCTTCAACTACGATGCCCGGAGCATTTTTCAGAACGTTTATCAATTCATTTAAATCAAACTGTTTTTCAAATTCAACATTTATCGACTCGCTGTGACTGTGGAAAACAGGTACCCTGACGGTTGTGGCAGTGATTCTTAAGCTTTGGTCTCCCAGAATTTTTCTAGTCTCGTTTACCATCTTCATTTCTTCCTTTGTATAACCGTTGGGAAGAAAAACATCAATGTGGGGTAAACAATTGCCTGCTATCGGGTGAGGGAATTTTTGCGGAGCTTCTCCCTTAAGGCCGTTCTCAAGGTCGGCATATCCCTTCATACCTGCACCGGATACAGCCTGGTATGTTGAATACACTATTCTTTTGATTTTATACTTGTCGTGCAACGGCTTTAATGCCACAACAGCCTGTATTGTAGAGCAGTTGGGGTTTGCGATGATTCCCTTGTTCCATGAAATATCCTGAGGATTAACCTCCGGTACTACAAGAGGAACCGTTTCATCCATTCTCCACTGACTGCTGTTGTCAATTACAACACAACCCTTTGAGGCAGCAATAGGTGCAAATTCTTTACTTGTGCCTGCTCCGGCAGAGAACAGAGCAATATCAATGCCCCGGTCAAAGGATGTTTCTGTAAGCTCTTCTACAGTATATTCCTTGCCGTTGAAAGTTATTGCTGTACCGGCAGAGCGGCTTGAAGAAAAAAAGTATATATTTTCTATGGGAAGATTTCTTTCTTCCAATACTTTTATCATTGTTCTTCCAACCATTCCAGTAGCACCAACAACTGCTAAATTAATCTTTTTCATATAGATAACCTCCTTGATATAATAACATTATAAACATTTTTCTTTAGTTTGATAGCCGGGGGATTGTCATCATAATGCTGATGTGAATTGATGTAAATACTAAAAAAGCTGGTATGGATACCAGCAGTTCATTTGCATATAGTAATATAGTTAATTTAAGTTTATGAACTGATAGCGCTCCATCAAATACTTGATGACAGTTATACAGTTGTTAGCCGTATAACCAGATTGCACCTTTATGAGCAGATACAACCTTCGGCGATAGACCCTTTCAACCTTCATCACTAAAGCTCATACTTTTCAGAAGACTTACTATTGAATACCGCACCTCTATCAAACAAATTAATATTTAGTTTATTTTAAATCATTTTAACATCTTAAATAGTATATGTCAAACAATATTTTTTTGTTGTTTGTGTCAAGTAAAAGTTGGCAATGATCTCTTCATCCTGTTATTTTATTGG
>DAOOJC010000407.1:0-1595 GCA_035384905.1 Acetivibrio sp.
GATCGTTTTTCAAGAGAAAGGCTTTCAAAGCTGGTGGATAAGATTAATTCCCTGGAGCCGGATATTATTCTTTTGGGTGGTGATTTTATAAGCAAAGGAAGCCACTACATAAAACCGTGTTTTGAAGAGCTTAAGAGGCTTGAGGCACCGCTGGGGAAGTATGGTGTTTTGGGAAACCATGACTATTACACAAGTAGCGAGATTACAAGAGAAAACATGAGAAAAGCTGGGATAGCCGTTCTTGACAATAATGCCCGCTGGATTGTTTACGGTGGCGGCAGGATAAAGGTGGGCGGGGTCGGAGATTATTATCATGCCTCTCAACAGATAGAACCTACTATTGAGGATGTAAGGGAGGAAGACTTTGTTATTTTGCTTTCCCACAATCCCGACTATGCTGAACAGATCCGAAACCATAAGGTAGATATAGTATTGAGCGGTCATACTCACGGAGGGCAGGTAACGTTTTTCGGCTTATGGGCTCCGTACATTCCTTCCGGATACGGCCAGAAATACAGATATGGCATGGCTGAGACGGAATACACAAAGGTTTACGTTACAAGCGGTGTGGGCTGTACGGGTTATGCTGTCAGGTTTTTCGCCCGTCCGGAGATTTGTGTGATAGAATTGGCAAATTAGCAATACTACGGGTAAACAATGTTATTCAAAGAAAATTGTGGAAGCAATATTAGTTTAATGCATCCAGAGTATAATCTTTGAAATTTTACTGGAACTTTTTTATGATTTAATCCATCTAATATGTATAACGAAAAATTTAAACTAAGGAGTGGGTGTAAATGAAAAGAAAAATAGTGCTTGTTATAGCACTGGCTATGATTGCGTCATTGGTTTTCCCCAGCTTTGTGATGGCAGAAGGGGATCCGGGGCTTGAAAACGCAATTAAAACGGTAAAGAAATATTTTGAAATCCCGGAGGAGCTTAGCATATTTTCCTATAGTGTTGACTCCAGAGACGGTATCAGTTATTGGAATTTAAATTGGTATGGAAAGGATTACAAAGGTTCCAATATTTCAGCTACCGTAGACAGCACAGGAGATATACTGTACTATTCTTGCTATAAGTATGAGGAGGGACAGCAAGAATACGGAAGGCTTCCTAAAATAAGCAAGGCACAGGCAAAGAGTAAGGCAGAAGAAATTATAGAAAAGATTAATCCGGGAATCCTTGCACAATTGAAGCCGGTTGAAAATAATGAGAGTGTATCACTGAATAGCAGACTGTATTCTTTTAGATATGAAAGAATATATGACGGAGTGCCTATGCCGTCAAACGGAATAATAGTATACATAGACAAGCAAACCGGCGAGCTTTGTGACTATCAAAAGACATGGGCAAAGGATTTGAGCTTTTCTTCGAAGGATAATATATTGAGTCTGGAAGAAGCACAGAAGGCTTATATTAAGAATCTCGGACTCAGACTTACATATAATGCGGTATCTGATATGAATGGCGTAAAAGTATACCTGGCATATTCGCCTGTTTACAATTCTGCTTATTATATTAATGCTGCAACGGGTGAAAGGTTCTATTTTGGAGCTCTTTACGGTGCCGGCAGTATAATTATGAATGAAGTT
>DAOOJC010000407.1:1605-2234 GCA_035384905.1 Acetivibrio sp.
ATGGGGTAGTACTTAGTCCGGAAGAGATAGCGGCAATAGAAGAGGTTTCATCACTTATAACTCAGGAACAGGCTGAAAAAATCGCAAGGAATTTAAAGGCTCTGAAGCTGGATGACACCTTTGAGCTCGCAAGAGCCGGACTTTATAAAAGATATCCGGAAAATAAAGGTTATAACTGGGACTTGTATTTTTCAAGCATCGACGAGGAAGGTAAAATAAACCGCAGTTCGAACATATCCATCGATGCAAAGACAGGAGAAATAGTGAACTTCAATACGTATTATTATGACGGTGAAGTAACTCCCAAGTTTGACAAGGATGACGCAAAGGAAGCTGTAGAAAAGCTTTTGAACGAGATACAGCCGGATAAATTCAAAGAGACCGAGCTTGATGAACAACAAGAGGACGCAATTGTTTACCCGGAGGGTGAGCAGCCCAGTAGTTATGCTTTCAGTTATACAAGAAAGGTAAACGGTGTTTTGTTCCCTGAGAACGGCATATATGTTCAGTATGATGCCATCACCGGTAATATTATCAGCTATAGGCTAACCTGGTATGATGTTGAGTTTCCTTCGGCAGAAAAGGTTCTGCCTATAGAAAAAATCTATGAGACTTTCTTCGATCAAATC
>DAOOJC010000408.1:0-2221 GCA_035384905.1 Acetivibrio sp.
CCGAATGCTCACTGTCTACCGGAAGAATCTCCACTTTCTGTTTTTTAGCCTCTGCCATAACAATTGAACCTGCGGTCACAAGAGTCTCCTTGTTGGCAAGGGCTATATTTTTCCCGCTTTTTATGGCTTCCATTGTAGGTACAAGCCCGGCAATCCCAACAATAGCTGTAACAACAGTCTGGGCACTTTCAACACAAGCAACCTTTTTTAATCCTTCAACTCCACCCGCCACTTCAATACCGGTGTCTTCAAGTCTTGACCTTAAAACCGCTGCCTGATTTTCATCCATTACTGCGACAATCTCGGGTTTAAACTTCCTCGCCTGCTTTTCAAGCAGCTCAATATTCTTATTTGCCGCCAATCCGTCAACCTTTATATTAAGATTTCTAGCCACATCCAGGGTTTGCACACCAATTGAACCCGTGGACCCCAAAACCGATATTCTCTCCACCATGTATATATCTCCTTCAATTATTCATTATGAAGCATCCCAACAGAACAAAAGCAATTCACTCTTAACTGTTTGAGGCCGTTACACAATAAAGCTGACATAGAAATAAATTACAGGAGCCGTAAACAGTATACTGTCAAACCTGTCAATAGCTCCGCCATGCCCCGGCATAATATTTCCAAAGTCTTTAACCTTGACAAATCTCTTTATGGCAGATGCCGCCCAGTCTCCAAACTGTGATATTGTACCGCATAAAATCCCCAACACTATGTAGTGGTACAGGGAAATATCAGGAACATTGCCGCTTGATAAAAGATACACTCCATATATTACCGTTACAACTGTACAGCCAAGCATCCCGCCTACTGCTCCTTCCACAGTTTTTTTCGGGCTTATCGCCGGCATAAGCTTTCGTTTGCCGAAAAAGCGTCCTGAAAAGTATGCAAAGGTATCTGTGGAAAAAGCCCCGATAAAAACAAGCCATACTAAGAAAAATCCGTTTTCCAGATTCCTTATAAGTACTATAAACGAAAATAAAAAAGTTATATAAAAAACACCGAAGAATGTAACAGCAACATCCACGATATTATATTTCTGATGTAAAAATACTATACAGAATAATAATGCCAACAACATTAAAAAAATTACCATTGACAGAAATTTAGACGATAACATATTTTGAAACAATTTTAAAGATCCAAAGGAAACGTATTCGAAACAAATCAACAGTATATAAAGACACGAAATATAGCCTATAGGCTTTACTGGCCTATACGTAGCATTTTCAAGTGCTTTAAAGTACTCATACATGGCAATTACAGAAACAAAAAAAACCGATACTCCAATAGCAGTTTTACCTAAACATACAACTGCAATCAGTATAAGAATTGCCACAGAAGCACTTGCCACTCTGGTTTTAAGCAATTTTATATCCCTCCAAATCGTCTGTTTCTGTTCTGATAATCCAAAATGGCCTCAATTATATGCTCCTCCTTAAAATCAGGCCATAGTGTATCAGTATACCAGAACTCGGTATAAGCCGACTGCCATAACAAGAAATTGCTCAGCCTCTTTTCTCCTCCGGGTCTGATTAATAAATCGGGATCCGGCACTCCCGAAGTATAAAGCTTGTCATTTAACATCTCCTCACTGATGTCCCCGGTTTTTATTTTTCCCCGTTCCAATTCCATTGCAATTTCTTTTACAGCATGTACAATTTCATCTCTGCTGCCGTAGTTGAGGGCTATGTTTAACACAAGACCTGTATTCTTGCCGGTAATATTAGTTACACGATCAATCTCTTTCTTTATTTCATCGTTGAAAACACTCACATCACCAATGGTATTTATCCGTACATTTTTACCCCCAATGTGGGTCTCAGCATTTTTCAAATAATCCAGAAGAAGGGACATCAAAGCATCAACCTCA
The DNA here is from genome assembly GCA_035384905.1 of Acetivibrio sp. Taxonomy (GTDB): domain Bacteria; phylum Bacillota; class Clostridia; order Acetivibrionales; family Acetivibrionaceae; genus Hungateiclostridium. The sequence continues at coordinate 1,880 of DAOOJC010000408.1, forward strand.
CTCTTGGGTCTTTTCCAGTTTTCGGTCGAAAAAGCATAAACAGTAAGGTATTTTATTCCAATCTCTCCACAGAAGGTTGATATTCTCTTCAAGGTTTTTGCACCTTCCATATGCCCCATTGAACGCGGTAATGACCTCTTTTTAGCCCATCTCCCGTTTCCGTCCATGATTATAGCAATGTGCTGCGGCAAATTATTGTAATCTATCTCCGTTTTTTTGCTTTTTTTAAATATATTCCTGAAAAAGATCATTATAACCTCCAATACTGCTGACAAACCCTCGAACTGCAATTATTATTATATTATATATATAAGCTTTGTTAAAATCAATAAATACCATAAC
>DAOOJC010000409.1:0-2219 GCA_035384905.1 Acetivibrio sp.
ACGGTCCAGCTTGCCCTGCCTGTCTATGCTTTTAAGTGCCGTGTCCCTTATGCTTATCTGCACCGTTCTTCCTTTAAAGTTATGCCTTCTGAGTCTTTCCCCCACGCTCTCGGAAAGTACATATATTAAAATCTTAACATCTTCATTTTTTGTTAAATCCCTGGAAGTAGTGATGGAATTGCCTATCCCCTTTATGACCGATTCATAACCGAGCTTTGTAACAGGGCTGATATCGTAGCCGTTTGCAAAAGTCCACAGAATGTTTCCCCACTTCCCAAACTGCTTTACAAGAAATTTGGAAGAACAGTTTGCCAGCTCCCCAATGGTAAAGATGGCAAGATTATTGAGTTTGGCTCTTGTTGACCGTCCTACATACAAAAGTTCGCTTACAGGAAGTCTCCATACCTTTTCTTTAAAATCATCCTCGGTGATAACCGTAACCGCATCGGGCTTTTTCATATCAGACCCAAGCTTTGCAAATATTTTGTTATAGCTTACCCCTATGGAAACCGTCACGCCCATTTCGCTTTTTACCCTTTTCCTTATTTCGTTGGCTATCTTAATCCCGTCTCCAAACAAAAGAGAGCTCTCGCTGACATCCAGCCAACACTCATCTATACCAAAGGACTCTATCCTGTCGGTATAATATTCATAAATCTGGCGTGCATACCTTGAAAACTTGAGATACAAGCTATAATTCGGCCTTACCGTTACAAGCCCGGGACACTTGCTTTTGGCCTCCCATGTAGCCTCACCGGTTCTGACACCGTAGCTCTTTGCTATGTAGTTTTTGGCAAGAACTATACCGTGCCTGTCTTCTGCAGAGCCGCATACAGCGACAGGTTGATCACGAAGCTCAGGATTATACAGGCATTCTACACTGGCATAGAAATTATTAAGGTCACAATGCAAAATTGTTCTATTCATAAACCCACCCTCTTGCATCGAACATGTGTTCGTATTTATATTATACGGCATGAGGGATGTGTTTGTAAAGTCCGATTTTTTTGCATGCACCCATTAAACCCCTGTATGTCCGAAGCCTCCCCCTCTGTTATTTCCGATTTCCTGGGGATTGGGATGGGAAATAAAATTAGCTGCTTTGTACTCACAAAAAATCATTTGTGCAATTCTATCCCCCCGGGATATGTAAATAGTACCAAACGGGTTTCCTTTTTTATCCACATACATTTTTCGGTTTAAGACATCCAGCCCGTCAAAATTTTCGATATCCGTGCCGTCTCTCAAGGACAAGTACTCCCTCAGCTCAATTTCCCTGTAATTATTCTTCAACTCTAAAAGGATTTCAGGGTTTTGTGCAATTTGATACGGCAAGTTTGCAATGTTATAGGTGTTCTGGATTAGAACCCCCACGGTATCCCTGTAATCACTGTCAATCGTGCCCGGTCCGTTGGGAAGACGCAGGTCGGTTTTTAGCGATAACCCGCTTCTGGGCCTGATTTGTGCTTCTATTTCCGGCGGAAACGCAACAATAAAATCAAGGGGCATTATTTTGGTTTCTCCGGGCCGTATTGCCATGTCCTCTGTTGCGTACAAGTCGCACCCTGCCGCATTCTCCGATGCATACTCCGGTATCTTGCCATGACCTTCCACCTTTATATATACGTCGATTTTATTTTTCATATTGAACCTCCCCGTTTTTATCAAATATTTATTCGCCCAAAAGAGCTCAAGAACCCTGGCAGCCTGACTGAATATCCCTTTAAGACCTACACGCCTTTAAAATAGTGGCCTTTGGTAAATCCTCCTGCCTTTATTTTTTCAATCATCCCGTTATAAACCTTTCGGTACTTAGAGTCATCTATTAAAAGGGCTTTGTGCATGTCTATTATATCCATGACCTCATCAGGCTCTTCATCCGTAAAATTAAGCCTTATCATATCTGCCCCGGATGCTTTTATTTTATCAATATCGTCCGCAAGAAGTAATACATTGGAATTAAAAATCATGCTTCTGCAATCAATCCTATCGCACAGTATGGGAAATTCCATGTTCTTTCTGTCCCTGAGCCCAAAATCCTTACCTATACATTCCCGGCTGCATTTTTTGTTTCTGCACATTCCTCCCCTGATACTTCCCACAGGACAGTACTCGCTTATCATAAGGGGTATTCTTCCGTACACGATCACTTCGGCTGTGAGTCCGGGAAATTTCTCCATTTCCTTTATCTGATTCAAATTGAGCTCCGGTGATAAAGT
>DAOOJC010000410.1:0-2215 GCA_035384905.1 Acetivibrio sp.
CATGAAAGAAAGAGTGGAGCTCTTAAACGGAGAATTTGAAATAGATTCTGTTGTTGGTAAAGGGACGAGACTAAATATAACAGTACCTTTAGTTCCGGAAGAGGGGGTCTAAAATGGATAAGATACGTATTGCAATTGCAGACGACCATGCTATGGTCAGACAAGGTCTTAAACAGATTTTAGAACTTGAGGATGATATAGTTGTGGTGGCACAGGCAGCAAACGGAGAGGATGCGGTGAAGGTCGCAAAGGAAGATCATCCGGATGTGATTCTTATGGACATTAATATGCCGGGAATAAATGGCTTGCAGGCAATAAAGGAAATAAAGGAGGAAGAAATTCCTTGCGGTATAATTGTCCTTACTATTCACGAAGACAGGGAGTATTTGTTTAAGACTTTGCAGTTGGGGGCTCAGGGATATGTGCTTAAAGATGCGGACCCGGCTGTACTGGTTGAAGCCATTAGAAGTGTTCATCGGGGACAGCCTTACATACAAGCGAATATGACAAAAGAACTCGTTAATGAGTTCAATAGGGTAATGACCCATGATAAGGGTAAAGGCGAAGAAAACAGCCTGACAGCGAGAGAATTGGAGGTTCTTGAGCTTATAGCCCAGGGATTGATTAATAAGGAGATAGCAAAACGCCTTTACATAAGTGAAAAGACAGTTAAAAACCATGTTTCTAATATTTTTAGAAAGATTAATGTATCTGACAGGACACAAGCTGCAATATATGCCTTCAAACACAATATTACAAACTAGAATAATGAGAGTTTGAATAAAAAAAGGACATTCGATGGAATGTTCTTTTTTTTATGATACTTTATTTTATGGGATATTTTTCTTCACTCTTAATACTGTAAAACATGCATAGAGTCCGGATAATAGGACGTGTTTAATAGGACTTCCTACAATTCTTCTAGGTATTTTTATTTATGTTAATCGGGGCACTCGATGGATAGCATATTAAACCGTGACAATTTATAATAAAAGTGTAAGGTGATTAACCGACCTTACAGGCAAGGGGGATAACATAAACCATGAAACTGTTTGGAGTATTATGTAAAGTTTTTAAAAAACAAAAGGGTCAAGGACTTGTGGAATACGCATTTATAATTATCTTCATTGCTATGGCATTATTTGTTGTACTTGGCTTGATGGGCTCATCCTTAGTAAGTTTCTTTAACTACTTCATGTCACTTTTCTAAATAAATATTGAACGAAGACTCTAAACTGAATTATTAGAACCGTTCATAAGTATTATGCATATGATTTCGCAATAATTAAAACAAAGGAAAATAAAAGATTATGTGCGGAACGTGTGTATATCTATTCAATAAATTCGTTGCGGAGGAAATAAAAAATAAGAAAGGTGGAAACAAGAATGCTAAAAATGTATGTAGTTTATCTCAGAGCGTTGTTAGGAAACAAAAAAGGACAGGGAATGGTTGAGTACGGACTCATCATATCATTGATAGCAGTTGCATGTATAACAGCGTTATTGTTGCTGGGTCCGAAGATAGCTGAGCTGTTTACATCGGTATCCGATACCCTGACTCCGGCATCAGGTACTCCGTAATCCAAGTTATTGGCAATTATTAATTAAATAAACTATTATAAGTTGAAAGGTGGAAAATAATTATGTTAAAAATGTGTGAGGTTTATCTCAGAATGTTGTTAGGAAACAAAAAAGGACAGGGAATGGTTGAGTACGGACTCATCATATCATTGATAGCAGTAGCATGTATAGCTGCGTTATTGGTGCTCGGACCAAAGATAGCTGAACTTTTTTCATCGGTATCCGATACAATAACTCCGGCTTCAGGTACTCCGTAATTTGTGTATAACAAACTACCCTATCTGATTTCAGATAGGGTTATTTTAAAGCTAAGTGTCAGGTAAAGCAGGTTAAGAGCTTAAGGGGGCTTTTTTGCCCCCAGGCTTTTGTTAGTTGGATTTCACGGAGTGAAATGACTGAAAAGCGAAAGGGCTCGATGCCCTTGAGCTTTTACTTTCAATGGGGGAAAGGTGTGGTTTTATGTATTTGAAACGGAAGCTTTTGGGCAGCCAGAAGGGTCAGTCCATGGTAGAAACCGCTTTGATACTTCCGATAGTAGTCTTATTATTGACAGGTATAATCGATTTCGGTATACTGTTCAACAATTATCTGGTAATTACCAATGCCTCCAGAGAAGCTGCAAGAAATGCCGCAG
>DAOOJC010000411.1:0-2212 GCA_035384905.1 Acetivibrio sp.
GAACAAACCCGTGGGGTATATCAGTTCGGCAAAGGATCAGTTTGGAAGGCCTACAGTGCTGGATTTAGTCACTGATTTAAAAGAAAGGGTATTTCCTGTGGGAAGGCTTGATTATGATACATCCGGCTTAATTCTTTTAACCAATGACGGTGACTTCACATACAGGCTTACACATCCGAAGCACGAGATAGAAAAGGTTTATGAAGCGGTGCTGGACGGGGTTCCCAAAAAAGAGGATATAGAAAGATTTGAGAAGGGACTCAAAATCGATGATTACATTACATCTCCGGCAAAGTTTGAGATTATAAAATGTGACAGCAAAACAACTACTGCAAAAATAACAATACACGAGGGCAAAAACAGGCAGGTAAGAAAAATGTGCGAAAAAATCGGCTGCCCGGTAATAAAGCTAAAAAGGATTTCAATTGGAAAAGTTGTTCTTGGAAACCTCAAAGAAGGGGAGTGGAGGAACCTCACTCCAAAAGAGATAGAATCCTTCAGCTAAAATTATGTTACAAATCAAAACAAAACTGTATTTCCGGATATTATACTGTAAGTGATCAGGGCTATCAATGATATAAAGCCGACTAACAGTGTAATGAGAGTCAGGATTCCATATATTCTGAAATACGTGTTTATCTTGTCAACCATATCCGAAAGCTTGTTTACATCATTGGTACGAGTGAATTCCTTCATGCTGTCCACCGCACCGGTAAGTCTCAGTCCCGCAATAATAAGAGGTACACCGATAATGGCGGTAACAATTCCAAGGCAGAGCACCAGCCCTGTTACAACAGCAAAAACCCCCATAAAGGTTGCCCATCCCGAAATCCTTTTGTACTGAACCAAAGCCTGTAATTTTTGCTCTTGAACATGTTGGTTTTCCTGAGTAAACTGCTTTTGTTGCTGCGGCACATATTGCTCTTCTATTGAAACATTCTTATTCTCCTGTAAATTATGCCGGTTTTCCTGTGATACATCCATTTTTTCTTCATTATACTGCAGGTTTTCTTCAGGAGTGTTTAAAGTATCTTCCGGTAATTTAATTTCATCATCCATTAAATATCAACCTCCGTCTGGTTTTGGTCGGCCATTTTAGTTTGACTCTATAAACCAGATTTTATTATATCATAATATGTGAAAAAATTGTTTTGACAAAACAGTATTTCCTATTTAAAATATTAATGGCAAATGAAAAAAATGGACAGAATAATATTAATTCTGTTTCTTACTATTATGACAGGAGTGACTGAAATGGAGCTTTGGTATACCGAATTCCAGACCCCTGCAGTGGGGATAACATGCAAGACAAAGAAGACATATCATACTGAAAAAACTCAGTATCAGGATCTGGCACTTATAGAAACCGAACAGTTCGGAAGAATGCTGGTTTTAGACGGCACAGTTCAGACTACGATTGAGGACGAGTTTGTTTATCATGAGATGATAACCCACGTTCCCCTGTTCACTCACAAAAATCCGAAAAAAGTATTGGTTATCGGTGGCGGAGATGGAGGAACAATAAGAGAAATAATTAAACACCCATCGGTGGAAAAGGCAGTTTTATGCGAAATTGACGAGAAGGTAATAGAGGTTTCCAAAAAGTATCTTCCCGAAATCAGCTGTGCTTTGGGAAATGATAAGGTCGTAGTAAAAGTGGGTGATGGAATAAAATATGTGCATGAGCATAAAAATGAGTTTGATGTTATAATCGTTGATTCAACAGACCCTGTAGGTCCTGCTGAAGGTTTGTTTGCTGTTGACTTTTACAAGGCTATTAGTGAGGCATTAAAGGAAGACGGTATTTTCGTTGCACAGACTGAGTCACCCTTTTTCCATAAAGATTTGATAAAAAAGGTCTATAAGGATGTAAAATCCATATTCCCCATAGCAAGGCTCTATACCTGTGCAATTCCTACATATCCCAGCGGATATTGGAGTTTTACAATGGGGTCTAAAAAGTACGATCCTTTAGAAACCGACATAAACACAATAACGGACATGAACACAAAATATTATTGTAAAGAGATTCATAAATCGGTTTTTGCCCTTCCTAAGTTTGTTGCTGATCTGGTTAAATAGGATAAAGGGATCGAAATAGGTATAAATGGAATTCAACATGATAAAAACCATCGGCTGCTAAGCCGGTGGTTTTAGGTTGTGTGCCAGGCATGGCACTAATCTAGCTAGTGAAAGTCTAGCCACGGGTATT
>DAOOJC010000412.1:0-2211 GCA_035384905.1 Acetivibrio sp.
TAAGAATATACAGGATTTACTTTTGGAATTATATTACTTCATGCGATAGCCCTGAGTGCAGTGGGTGCATTAAAAATTGCTGAAGTATTTTTTCCCAATCCTTATCGCAGATATTTATTGATAAAGGATATTTACATAATATAAAAAATCCTATATCCCAATTATTCCGCAAACAGGTATTTTCTTCACATTTATTCAATGCACCCACAAACTATTTATCAAAAATTCTGGAAGCTTCCTGCATTATATCGATAATCGGCAAATGTTGTGGACATACATCCTCACATTGCCGGCAAGAAATGCAATCACCGGCTCTGCCGCTTTTGTCCACCAAATTACCGTAGAAAAAGTGAGGTCTTGCATCTTCTCCATACAGACGCAAAGTATTTAAAGCACTTATTACATCCGGAATACTGATTTTTTGGGGACATCCATCGCAGCAGTATCTGCATGAAGTACATTGGATAACAGATGATTTTGCCATAGCCTTCGTCACTTCATCAAGAACTTCCCTCTCTTTATCGCTTAGGGGCTCAAAGTTAGAAAAGGTCTTTATATTATCGTTAAGCTGTTCTTCATTTGACATGCCGCTCAGTATCGTCATAATACCATCCAAAGAGCCCACAAAACGAAATGCCCAAGAAGCAATACTTTTGTCGGGTTGCAGCTTTTTCATCATGGCTTCAAGCTCCGGAGTTGTACTTGCAAGCATACCTCCCTTGACAGGCTCCATTACAATGATGGGCATATTATGTTCCCTGAGTATTTCATACAGCTTGCCGGAATGAACAATAGGGCTGTTCCAGTCTGCATAATTTAGCTGAATCTGTACAAATTCCACTTTCGGATGCTCTGATAGAATCTTCTTTAAAAGTGTTGGAGAGCCATGAAAAGAAAATCCAAAATGCTTTATCTGCCCCTTCTTTTTCTTTTCCATTGCCCAATCAAAGCAGTTATATTTAATATATGTGTCATAATTGTTTCCCTCTTCTATGCTGTGAAGCAGGTAGAAATCAAAATAGTCTACCCCTGCACGTTCAAGCTGCTCGTTAAATATACGGTCACAATCCTCAGCCTTTTTAATTTCCCATGCCGGAAGCTTTGATGCAACATAAAAGGAATCTCTTGGATAACGCTTAACAACAGTTTCCCTTACTGCAACTTCAGATTTTCCTCCATGGTACACATAGGCGGTATCAAAGTAGTTGAATCCCTTTTCCATATAGACATCTACCATGTTACATACCCTCGGTATGTCTATTTCACCGTCTTTTTCCGGAAGACGCATCATTCCGAATCCCAGCCTTGGCATCTTGTTTAAGTCAATACCCATTAGATTCCCCTCCATATTAAATCGAAATTAACGTAATGTTATTTATCATTAGTTTTTTCGGTGTTTTGCATAATTTGCCGCCATACATTAAGATATATTTCTTTTTCACCCTGATCTTCATAATCGGGTATGTTTCCCAATCTCCAAAGAGAAATTCCCCGTATTCCGAACATTTTCGCCAGGTCTATTTTTGCCTGTATGCTTCGTGAATCCTCATACCACAAAACATTATCGGTGCCGTCTTTGTCATCGTAATATAAAGCACAAGGATTTTGGAATGAATCGGAGTATTTTACGGTAACCCCGTCCATAACAAGCCTTTTATATATAGCATCATAGCCCGGATTATAAGGGTACTTGTTTATAACCTTACCGTCTTTTAGCTTCCATTGCACCGAATCAAAGGACAACTGCAGCCATATTTTATCCAAGTTCTGTATTCCTGTGTCTTTGTCGGTAATAGCCCTTAATGCATAGTAAATCTCATTTATAGGGGTTAATGGAGTAAGGGTATAACCGATTTTCATTTCTACATCGTCCAATTGTTTCGCATAATAGTCATGGGCCATCAATATAACTTTATCTGCAATTTCTCCAATCGTTTTAAAATCATAACCGTCATAATAAGATGATCCCGCTGGTCCTGCCGGATGGACAGCAACATACAACAGCTTGCCGTTCTTTTCAAGTTCTTCCTTTAATTCAGAGAGGAATAAGTTGAAAGACTGTTTTAATACTTCGCCCCTCATATCTTCAAAATCAATAACAACACCATTGAAGGATACAAAACTGCCGTCCCCAACATCAGTTGAATTTATTTGATCCACAATAGATTTAATGACCTGTTTTCTTATTTGGGCATCGGAAACTATGTATTC
>DAOOJC010000413.1:0-2201 GCA_035384905.1 Acetivibrio sp.
TTAAAATTTACGGCAAGTCCCCCATTTACTATATTGGGGGAAGTGAAGCATTGCCGCCGCCGTTGAGCAACGATGAGGAGAGCTACCTTTTGAACAAGCTGGAGAAAAGCGATTATGGGGTTAAGTCAATTTTGATAGAAAGAAATTTAAGGCTGGTGGTATACATTGCAAGAAAATTTGAAAATACGGGAGTGGGAGTAGAGGACCTAATTTCAATCGGCACCATCGGACTCATTAAGGCTATAAACACATTTAACCCGAGTAAAAACATTAAGCTTGCCACGTACGCATCAAGGTGCATTGAAAATGAAATATTGATGTACCTCAGAAGAAATAACCGGATGAAGACTGAGATTTCGATCGATGAGCCGCTTAACATTGATTGGGACGGTAATGAATTGCTGCTTTCGGATATTCTGGGGACAGAGAATGATCTGATTCACAGAAGTATAGAGGATGAAGTAGACAGGGAGCTCCTTGGAATAGCAATGAAAAAACTGTCGGTGAGGGAAAAAAAGATAATGGAGCTTCGCTTTGGCCTTACAAACGGAGGAATTGAGAAAACACAGAAGGAAGTAGCCGATATGCTTGGCATTTCACAGTCGTACATATCAAGGCTTGAAAAAAAGATTATAAGCAGGTTGAAAAAGGAGATCAGCCGGATGACCTGATTAATTGAAGTACCATAAAAAACCAGTTCAAGTATTTTCAATTACTACAGGGTTTGTCAAGGCTTTTATGCAAAATTTTGTGGTGTTATTTACAGTATAAAAATAACCTCCGTGGCAATAATGATACTGACTTAAATTTATTGCCGGGAGGTTTTTTTATGCTTATCAATAAAGTTGAAATTTGTGGTGTAAACACATCGAAATTGCCAGTACTTAGCAATGAACAAAAAAAGGTTCTCTTTGAAAGAATGCATAATGGAGATACCTCGGCAAGAGAGGAATTCATAAGGGGAAATCTAAGACTTGTATTGAGTGTTATTCAAAGATTCAACAATAGGGGAGAATATGTTGACGACCTTTTTCAGGTAGGGTGTATTGGACTTATAAAGGCAATTGACAATTTTGACGTATCCCAAAATGTTAAGTTTTCAACTTATGCTGTTCCTATGATTATAGGGGAGATTAGAAGATATCTTCGTGACAACAACTCCATCCGGGTAAGCAGATCACTTAGGGATATTGCATACAAAGCCCTTCAAGCAAAAGAAAGGCTGACCAATAAGAACTCGAAAGAACCGACGGTGGATGAAATAGCTAAAGAACTCGGGATTCCAAAGGAAGATGTTGTCTTTGCCCTTGATGCCATACAGGACCCTATTTCGCTGTTTGAGTCCGTGTATCATGATGGGGGAGATGCAATTTATGTAATGGATCAGGTTAAGGACGATAAGAATACGGATGAAAACTGGCTGGAGGGTATTTCACTTAATGAAGCTATGAGAAAGTTAAACGACAGGGAGAAGCTTATTCTAAACTTACGTTTCTTTGACGGCAGGACTCAAATGGAGGTTGCTGAAGAAATAGGAATATCTCAGGCACAGGTTTCGAGGCTGGAAAAGACTGCACTGATGCATATGAGAAAATATATATAACTTAGAATATGCCAAAAAAGAGTCAAAATATTTTGGCTCTTTTTTTCAAATCTTTTTATTAACTCTCATATATTAAGGGTGAGGGACTTTGTCAGTGTTAAGGGGGAGTGGGATATGAACAGGACATCGGATTTTAGAGAAAAGGAAGTAATCAATATAAAAGACGGAAGAAGGCTTGGATTTGTCTGTGACGTCGAAATAAACCTTGAATCGGGGAAAATCGAAGCTATTGTAATCCCAGGGGACAGAAGATGGTTTGGGCTTGTTGGAAAGGATGATGAATATGTTATACCCTGGGACAGGATAAAAAAGATTGGGGAGGATATCATCCTGGTGGAATTGGATGACAGATATATAAGGAAACACTTTGAATAATGATATGGTTTATTTATTTTTGTATATAGTGTATTATATATATTGAGCATATAAAGCAATTCAGACTCTCAAATAACTGCTGGGTTGTGGTATAATTTAGGTACATAGCGGAACAAGCCTTATAATTTTATTGCAATGGAGGGATGTCATGAAGTGTCCATATTGTGGTTTTATCGAGGATAAGGTTATTGATTCAAGACCTACCGATGAGGGATCTGCAATA
>DAOOJC010000414.1:0-2199 GCA_035384905.1 Acetivibrio sp.
GGGTACTAGTACTTAAAACTTAAGCTTTGGTCTGTACAAAAACCAGTGTCCCGTATGCAAATTTAATTTAAATCATGCCGGGATCAAAACAAAGGAAGTGTTTTTTAGCATTTTTACAGCCTGGAATTTGTCATGTTAAAAAGCACTGGATGATAATATTCAATACAGTTTGAAATAAATGCATCCAAAACAGTATTATCGAATGCTGGCTTAAGTTTTGGGTGAAAAATTCAATTGAAGGAAATAAGCTTCAAATAAAAGCAAGGGGGGTTTGCGGGTGGATAAATACGATATATACCAGCAGATATCTGAAAGAACGCAGGGAGATATATATATAGGTGTTGTTGGTCCTGTGAGAACGGGAAAGTCCACTTTTATTAAAAGATTCATGGACTTATTGGTTATACCGAATATAGAAAATGAATTTTCAAGAGGACGGGCAAAGGATGAACTGCCACAAAGTGCTTCCGGTCGTACAATTATGACAACAGAGCCTAAATTTGTACCCAATGAGGCGGTTAAAATCGAACTGGACGAGAATGTGCAGTTCAAGGTGAGATTGGTTGACTGTGTGGGTTACATGGTAAGAGGTGCTATAGGACATATGGAAAATGATGCCCCGAGAATGGTTTCCACTCCATGGTTTGATGAACAGATACCTTTTGTACAGGCAGCTGAAATAGGTACAAAGAAGGTGATAAACGACCACTCCACAATCGGTCTTTTGATTACAACTGACGGAAGCATAACGGATATTGACAGGGATGACTATGTTGAAGCAGAAGAACGGGTGGTCAAGGAATTAAAGGAAATCAACAAGCCGTTTGTAATACTTTTGAATTCGGTTAATCCTACCGATGCTGATGCAGAAAAGCTCAGACAGGAACTGGAAAGTAAATACAATGTGCCGGTAATTGGTACTAATTGTGCACAGCTCAGGATTGAGGACCTCAACAACATAATGGAAAGAGTGTTGTTTGAGTTTCCGATAAAGGAAATCGGAATAAACATACCGAAATGGATCGAATCCCTGGACGAAAACCACTGGCTCAGGGTAGATATGATAAATGCCGTAAAGGAGGCATTTAAAGGGATTACAAAGATACGGGAAATAAAAAGTGCAATGACTGGGTTCGACGGTATAGAGTTTATAAAAAGGGCTTATATTGATAACATCAATCTTGGAACCGGAACTGCATACATGGAAATAAACGAACAGGATGGCTTGTTTTACCGTGTCTTAAGTGAGATGACAGGACTGGAGATTGAAGGGGAATATAAGCTTGTGTCGCTTATGACGGAGCTTGCCAAAATCAAAAAAGAATATGAAAAGGTTCGGGATGCACTGTATGATGTTAAGCAAAAGGGCTATGGCATTGTTACACCTCAGATGGAGGAGCTTTCTTTGGAAGAACCTGAGATAATCAAGCAGGGGAACAGGTTTGGTGTTAAACTAAGGGCCAGTGCACCCTCCATCCATATGATCCGGGCTGATATAGAAACGGAAATTGCACCTCTGGTGGGAACCGAAAAACAGTCGGAGGAATTGGTTAACTATCTTCTCAAGGAATTTGAGAGTGAGCCGGAGAAGCTGTGGCAATCCAATATTTTTGGGAAATCCCTGCACGAGCTTGTGAACGAGGGGCTGCAAAACAAACTGTACAGGATGCCTGACGGTGCCCAATTAAGATTGCAGGAGACGCTTCAAAAAATAATTAATGATGGAAGCGGAGGTCTGATCTGCATCATTTTGTGATATGGCATGCCATGGATTCAGCAAGCACTATCATATCGGTTTTGATAGTGCTTTGTGCCGTATTTTGCAATTTTTTAAAAATATATTTGCTCAAATTTAATACTTATGATATCATATATTTGAATTATAAAGAATAATATATGGTAGTAACCATATGTTAAAAATGATATTGTTTATGCAGTAGACAATATGTAAATAATGCTGTTTGAAGTGTACGGACCAATACTTGCTTTAGTTGTTTTCTTAGGATATTTTGGACTTAAAAGTAAAATTAATACAGTAGCCTAAAAAAGTGACTAATAACAAGTAAAAACGCATAATTCGGAGCATAACGTAATATTTTCACTAAAAATAGTAATTATTTCATGTTGTATTTTCTAAGATTTATTTATAGTATAATTTATTGTATAAGCAATATCTAATTATCATTAAAGGGGGAAAAA
>DAOOJC010000415.1:0-2175 GCA_035384905.1 Acetivibrio sp.
AGTAAAATATTTTACCTTGGTTACTTTTGCCATTTTTTACCTCCTCTCTCGTTAAATCAAGATATGATAGATGTTGCAATGAAGGAATTTAAGCTTTAAAAAGCCTTATATCATGTAATACAAAAATTTCAGCTGCAGCCGGAGTGGATGCTCCAATGGGGCAAAGTATTGACAACCGTTTATATCCACCAAAACGCCGACATAAGGACGGTTTTCGTTATATTCTTTACCTTTTGCAGAATTATATTGTACCCTGTTATCATAATTGTTGTGCAGGAATTTTATGTATTCAAGGTCAATTTTGTAAAGGTGCAAATTATTCATATATCCCCCTAATAAAATAGCCGGTGGAAGTACCCACCGGCTCATAATCCCTACTTTAAAGGCAAGGGTTTTCCTCTTTCATAATCCCTACTTAAAGGCAAGGGGTTTCCTCTTTAACAATCCCTACTTTAAAGGCAAGGGTTTTCCTCTTTCATAATCCCTACTTAAAGGCAAGGGGTTTCCTCTTTCAAATTTCAAAACTTCACATATTTATTATATCAAAAAACACAGAATTTACAATAGGCAGTTTGCAGCATATTAAATCCTTGAAGCACAGTCAGAACAGGTATCATAACCGCTTAAAACGTCTACAGGTACTTTATGGCATACTACACACAGATATTCACCAGTAACCGGCTCAATTTCTTTCATTGCCCTTTTAAGAGCTATTGCTAAAATTTTTGAGTATTGAGCTGCAACACTACCAAAATTTTGATTCAAAGCCCAATCTAAAGCCTTTTTTTCATCAGAAGTTAACTCAAACATCAATACCACTCCCTACCTTCTTTGATAACGTGCAGCCACTCATTACGTGGGTTTCCTTCGCTATCTGTACCATGTTGGTACTCAAAACGTAAATAATGCTTCGGGTTATCTGCTGTTTTCATAAGGTGCTTATACTTGTCATCCTCCCACCGATGAAGGAGCTGCTTATTTCCGCTGCGGTCTATTGTGTAGATTGTCTGACCGGCAATAGTATAATAATCATCCTCCTCCGGCTTCTCTTTAACAAGGTATTCTGTATCTTCTACAAAGTAAATACCTTTTGGTATGAGGTGCAACCGGCTATCAAGCCCCCAAGCATTGAAGATATTGACAATGAATTTCTCATAGATAGCCCTGTTAATATCATCAAGGCTGCTGTACCCTGCAACTTCTTTAAAGTCTATACCATGCACTCTCAATAAGTCCTCTGTGCTGCGTAATTTGTAGTCGGTCAATCCGTTAACCTCATAAAGCTTTTCTAACTGTTTTCTTGTCATCGGTCACCACTCCTTTATAAAATTAAGATAGTTCAAAAGGTACTAAGCACTCGCCGCAAATAACCTTTAATTCCTTGCTTGTTCTGATAATAGCCCCACACTGAGGACATACATATTTTCGGGTAGAAGATTTTCCACCGGCAGCAAGATTACTGAAATCCATTCTTGCCAAGCTAAAGGCTTCTTTATTCAAGTCCATTGAATCAACGATACTTTTCGTATTGTCATTAAGGCGTGATAAGCTCCACCCTAACTTTTCGTTATACTCTATAATCAAACCATGACTTTCAGCGGCTTCCTTAAATTTCTTGTTGTGATATACGTTTCCCCTGCTAACGTCCTTAATACCGTTAACCAAATTGTGTAAGTGTACCATTTCATGTAACAGTGTAGAAACAACCTCATAAACACTACGGTTAAGGTATTCGGCAACAATATTAATTTCATACCGTCTTTCCTGCGTGGTTTTATTAACCCATATTTCCTGTGTGCTGCACCAACCTAAAACATTCTTCTTATTTCCTTTGTTCTGGATTAATATAGCCGGTTCCGGCAATGCACTATTAAAAAGTACATCATTAAGCTTATGAAAAACCTTGTGCAGCTCGCTTATTGCAGTTTCAATGTTTGTATTCACTCTAATAACCTCCTTGTGCAGCAATGGCAGAATAGCCCTTATTTAACAGCAATCTTTCTGTATCTTGTAGTAGTTCTTAAATCTCTCATACCGTCACCCAAAATATTTATTGTTGGTTCATATGTAAGTACGTCCATCCAGTAGATGAAATCTTGAATATACGTATATTATAGCAATTTATACGTATAAAGTCAACATATTTTGAAAGATATTTTTCAAAAACAGAGAGCC
>DAOOJC010000416.1:0-2153 GCA_035384905.1 Acetivibrio sp.
AAGGACATACCCGGGAAACACCTTTTTCAGCGTCGCTTTCTTCTTCCCATCCTTAATCTCAATCTGCTCTTCCATTGGCACAACAATATCCAGAATGTAATCCTGCATCCCCCTGTTTTCGACGATTTTTTCAAGGTTTGCCTTTACTTTATTTTCATATCCGGAATAAGTATGAACAACATACCATTTAGCACTTTCAGGTATTTCATTACTCAGCATAAAGCCCCTAGTCCTCCTTTGATCTATGCGATGACTGCCTACAGTGCCTGCCACCTAACTTATTATTCCAACAATAATTTGTAGGCATACACTGCTTTATGCATTATTATTTATAAACTAACCGGGTTAACTGACCAAACCCCAAATCCAGCAACCATATGATTACACCTATAAGCAAACACATAACCAATACCACAACGGTATTGTTGATAAGCTGTGTTCTGCTGGGCCAAATCACCTTTTTCAACTCGCTGCTTATTTCCTTAAAAAATTTTGTAATGCTTCCTTTTGCTTTTGTCATTTTAGAGACTTTAACTTCTTGAGCCATACAAACACATCTCCATTATCAAATATTTTTATTTTGCCATCAAATCAATGAAACCAAACATCACATAAAACTATTTTGTTTCTTTATGAGTAGTATGTTTGCGGCAAAATCTGCAATATTTTCTCATTTCAAGCCTGTCAGGATCATTCTTTTTGTTTTTCATTGAGTTATAATTTCTCTGCTTGCATTCGCCACAAGCCAATGTGATTTTAACTCTCAACTTTCACACCTCCATGGGTAGTATAAAAATATATTTTATTTACATTATTTCAAGCTGTGAAGAAATTAATTATTTCGGCATAAAAAAAAAGACGTACACAGCGAAACAATCAATAATTTAACATAAATATCGCCCAAAGTCAATAGATTTATATCATTTTTCTTTAAAAAACTTTGTTTTACTCCTCAATCAATTCATTTATAGGAGCACCCGGCGGCACTATCGGAAATACCTTTTCATCCCTGTCTATTTCAAAATTAATTACAACAGGAGTATCAACAGAGGCCAATGCTCTTTCTATAGCCGAATCCACTTCCTCTTTTTGGGTCACGTTTATGCCGACCGCCCCATAAGCTTCGGCCAATGCAACAAAATCCGTTGCCCTGTCCAAAGTCGTTGAAGAATACCTTCCGTCATAGAATAATTCCTGCCACTGTCTTACCATTCCAAGGGCATGGTTGTTGAATATTGCAATTATTACCGGAAGCTTATACTCCACCGCTGTTGCCAACTCATTGCAGTTCATCCTGAAACTTCCGTCACCGGCAATATTTATTACCTTCTTTTTGGGTTTCCCGATCTGGGCACCAATACATGCCCCCAGTCCATAACCCATTGTTCCCAATCCCCCGGAGGACAGGAACTGCCTTGGAGAAGAATACTTATAGAACTGTGCTGCCCACATTTGATGCTGTCCCACCTCGGTGGTTATAACTGCATCACCCTTGGTAAGCTCATACATCCTCTCGATTATATAATGGGGATGTAACCTGTCATCCTGGGAATACTTCAGTGGATACAGTTTCTTCCATTCATCGATTCTTTTATTCCAATCACTGTACTCCTTCTCTTCCATACCGGCAATTATTTGCTTCAATATCTTTTTAATATTTCCCACAAGAGGATAATCCACTACAACATTTTTCCCTATCTCTGCAGGATCAATATCAATATGCATTACTTTAGCTTTAGGTGCAAACCTTTGCACATTGCTGATTACCCTGTCACTGAATCTGGCACCTACCGCAATGAAAAGGTCCGATTCAGAAACCGCAGTGTTGGAGGCTCTGGTTCCATGCATCCCCAGCATGCCCATAAACAGACTGTTTGTTCCCGGGAAAGATCCCATACCCATCAAGGTGGTAGTTACCGGGATTTTACCCTTTGTGGCAAACTCAAAAAGCTCCTTGTCGGCTCCGGCAATGGACACACCTCCGCCGGATAATATAACCGGTTTTCTAGCATTGTTAATGACCTTTATTGCCTCATCAATATCCGTGTCGTCTACTCCTATAGGAATGCTTGCAGCCTTTTTAGGAGGCTTTGGCTCATATTCGGCCTGTGCCGCGGTTACATCCTTGCATATGTCAATCAGAACAGGACCCG
>DAOOJC010000417.1:0-2150 GCA_035384905.1 Acetivibrio sp.
GATATTCCTTGTATCCACCGTTTCTCTCGATTTATTTTTATATGAGTTGGAATCTGCTGTTTTCACTTGATTGCTTGCACCTTGGGCTTTACTAACCTGTACCGCCGTAGCATCCATGCTATCAATTTTCATAAACAATCCCTCCGTGAATTTTTCTATCAATCAGCCCTCCATAAATTTTCTATTATTAGTATCGGCTTATTACATCATTGAGTTTAGCATTAAGTATATTTTTTTACCAATTTTTATCGGGTGCATTAATTTCCCTGCACAATAAAATAACGTCTTGCCGACGCCGTTTTTATTCGCCGTCAGCAGACGTTATTGAATATACCTGTTTACTAAAGGATTAACAAAAATCCCCAGTCTATTTTACAATTTCTATAAAGCCGTAAGACGTTTGGGCGGTAATGTTAACTTTGTTTTCATACCCGTCATACCCGCTGCTTTCCGCCTCAACAAAATTCTTGCTCATTTGCTTGCTTATATTATGGTATGTTATCTCAGGTATGAGAAGGTTTATATCTCCATTGGTAGTCTCTCCCTTAACCCTATACCCTCTCTTTTCCATGTCGTTCATATTAACCTTAATACCCGCATATGAGGTCTTTAATTTCATATTTATGTCCGGCTCTCCATTATAATTGTGAACATTCTCTATAAGTATTCTTCCATTATTGGTGACTGCATTCAAATTAGCGGTTTTAATCTGTTTAATATCAATTACAGAGTTATTGGTGTTCACATTGATGTTCCTTCCAATAATGTAGCCCAAGCTTATTCTTCCGTTTTTAGTCTCAACAGTTATGTTGTCGCCGGTAACGCCCATCAAATCAATATTGCTGTTGCTGGTAACCGCCTTAAAGGTCTCGGATAGCGAATCTTCCACATAGATCTTGCCGTTTTTGGTAACCAAATTGATGGCTTTAAACTTAACTGCAGGAAGAAATATTTCATGGGATATGCTTATGTTGCCAATTTTATTAAATTTTAAAGATACAGCTCCCTCACCCTGACTGAAATCAAGAATGTCATTGGCATTGTCTTCCGGGCTTCTCACTATGGACCTTATCACAATTCTGCTATCCATGTGCTTTTTTACCAGTATGTGTCCGTTTATAGCTTCAACATTAAGTTCCATGCCTTCACTGACATTATCAACATTGAAGACCTTATCGGTTGCATTGTACTTTCCGAATACATTAAAAGAATTGGTATCCACAAAACTGCTTACGAATTCAACAAGCTTGTCGGCAAATCCAATAGTTGTATACGCGAGGTTCTTTCCAACCTTTTCAGCCCGTTTTGTGAACTCCTCTACAGCCCTGTCAAAATCTTTCTGGCTGTAATTCTTTTTAAACTCCTTTTTCCACTCATTCAGTTTGTCCTTTACCTTTGATACCTCATCGTTAAAACTGGTTTTTTTCTGTCTTTTAGAACCGTCATCCTCGTCTTTTACTCCATGGTTCTCAATTGCCTCTATAAGTTTAGCCGCTTCATCGCTGCTTATTTTGCCCTCTTCAAGCATCTTAAGTATAAACTTTTTTTCTTCACTAATTGACATAATGCATAACGCCTCCTCATCTCGTGAAACTTCACGGCAGCTTGATTACACTGCCTCCAACACTGCTCCCATCAATCTTTTAACAATTCCAGGGCATCATCCACAGATATTTCGCCATTGTACACCCTATCAAGAATTTCCTTCCGTTTTGTTCCGTCATCCGGGACATCCTCCGATTTGTGCCCCAATGCATTTGCAACATCCTCAAGCCTGTTTTTTACCGTGGGATATGAAACTCCAAGCTCCTTTTCCACTTCTTTAATATTGCCTCTGCACTTGATAAACACATCTATGAACAACTTTTGCTCAGGAGTCAGCCTGCAGAACCTGCACAAATCAAACTGTCCCTCTATAGTTGTATTGCATGTAGTACAACTAATTTTCGTAACATATGTGTCGCTGTTGCAAACAGGACATTTCCCAAGTACTTCCTTACCCATATAACCACTCCTTGATTTTGTTAGATAGAATTCAATGCTTTATTATTAAAAACGACTATACTATATTTATTATATTAAAGCATTTAATTATTATTGTCAATTATTTTATAAATATTATTAATTTTAAAATTAATTTTTTTAATGTA
>DAOOJC010000418.1:0-2139 GCA_035384905.1 Acetivibrio sp.
CTCTTACATAGCCATTGTTCTCACCGATACCGGCAGTAAAGACTACAGCATCGACACCATTCATAATTGCGGCATAGTCACCTATAAACCTCTTAACTCTGTAGCAGAAAATCTCTAATGACAACTTAGCCCTGTCATCCCCATTTTTTGCTGCTTCCTCAATATCTCTGAAATCACTGCTCACGCCGGAAATTCCAAGAACACCGGACTTTTTATTGAGGAAATCGCTTACATCCTTAACGGTCATTTTTTCCTTTTCCATCAAGAAGGTAATAACCGCCGGGTCAATGGTTCCGCTTCGAGTTCCCATACAAAGCCCTTGAAGGGGAGTAAATCCCATGGACGTATCTATGGATTTGCCATATTTAACCGCACAGATGCTTGCACCGTTTCCAAGGTGGCAGGTTATTATTTTTAAACTCTCAATAGGTTTTCCCAGCATTTGAGCTGCTCTTTCGGACACATACTTATGGGATGTGCCGTGGAATCCATATCTTCTTAACTTATACTTTTCGTATATCTCATAGGGAAGTGCATAAATGTATGCATGCCTCGGCATGGTCTGATGGAAAGCCGTATCAAACACCGCAACCATCGGAACATTTGGCATTATATGCTTGCATGCCTCTATTCCTATTATGTTTGACGGATTGTGCAGCGGAGCAAGCTCAACACATTCCCTGATGACATTTACAACATCTTCATCTATTATAACCGATTCTTTAAACTTCTCTCCCCCGTGAACGATACGGTGTCCTACCGCAGAAATCTCAGACATGCTCTTTATAACACCGTGCTTTTCATGGGTGAGGGCCGAAATAACTTCCTGAATTGCAACTTTGTGGTTGTAAAGATCCTTTTCGACAACTACAGAATCGCTTCCAATCTTTGTGTGTTTCAGAAAAGAATGTTCAAGACCGATCCTGTCACATACCCCTTTTGCGAGCACTGACTCGTTTGTCATGTCAATTAACTGGTATTTCAATGATGAACTTCCCGTATTAATAACCAGTATGTTCATTTAGCATCTACACTCCTGTTCCTATTTATTATTTGATAAACTATAAAAACCGTGAAACCCACTACTTTAAAAGGCTCTAAAGCCATCAATCCATCTTCTTGACACCGTAAAGTAAAACCCGGTAATACAGTTTCACAGTAAGAAACTAAACATTTTGAGCCTGTACAGAAGTTATGGCAACAACACCGACGATATCCTCAGCACTGCATCCCCGGGATAAATCATTAACCGGTCTTGCTATTCCCTGAGTTATCGGGCCGTAAGCCTCCGCCTTCGCCAGCCTTTGAGTGAGCTTGTAGGCAATGTTTCCGCAGTCAAGATTCGGGAAAACAAGCACATTAGCTTTACCGGCCACTTTGCTTCCCGGAGCTTTGGATTTTGCAACTTCAGGAACCAATGCAGCATCTCCCTGAAGTTCTCCGTCAAGAGCCAGGTCCGGTGCCTTTTCCTTTGCCAACTGCACAGCCTTTATAACCTTTTCTGTGAGCTCGCTCTTGGCACTGCCATAGGAAGAATAAGAAAGCATAGCCACCTGAGGTTCTGCACCCACAAGCAATTTAAAGGACTTAGCAGCAGAAATTGCAATTTCAGACAACTGGTCCGCGTCGGGATTTTCCACCAGACCGCTATCGGCATAAACAAAGGCTCCGTTATGACCATATTCACAGTTAGGTACAACCATAACAAAAAATGCCGATACCAGCTTTGTCCCCGGTGCTGTCTTTAAAATCTGAAGTGCAGGCCTTAAAGTATTGGCTGTAGAGTTTGCAGCACCTGCTACCATTCCGTCGGCTTCACCCTTCTTAACCATCATAACTCCAAAATAAAGAGGATTCTTCATTGTCTCCCTTGCGGCTTCAATAGTCATCCCCTTTGATTTTCTGAGTTCATAAAATGTATTTGCATAATCCTCAAACTTCTCGGAGTTTAGCGGATCTTCAATCTTAACTCCGGAAAGGTCGATATCCCCTGCCAATTCCCTTATATTATCTTTATTGCCTATAAGCACCACATTTGCAATTCCCTGCCTCTGAACCATTGAAGCCGCCTTGACGACCCTCAAATCCGTGCTTTCCGGCAAAACAATAGTCTTTACATTTGATTTTGCCCTTTCAATT
>DAOOJC010000419.1:0-2135 GCA_035384905.1 Acetivibrio sp.
GGGCAAACCGAAGCCGGTACCGGGAACTAAAAGCAGGTTGTATTTTAATGCGTCCTTGACAAATTTTACGTCGTCTTCAATAGGTGATTGGGGGAAGAGGTAGAAAGTTCCCTGAGGTTTTATGCATTTATAACCGAAGGAAATAAGACTGTCATACATGAGGTTGCGTCTTTTTTTATAGCTTTCAATATCAATTTCTTCGTTCAATGCATCGGCAATTACTTTTTGGAAAATTGCCGGGGCATTTACATAGCCAAGGGTACGGTTGCAAAATACAAGGCTTTCAATTGTGAGATCCAACTCGGTTATCTCAGGATTTACAGCTATATAACCTATTCTTTCCCCGGGAAGGGCCAGGGACTTGCTGAAGGAGTTTACAACAAAGGAGTTTTTGAATATCCTTAAAACAGACGGAATCTTTGCATTGTCGTAAACCAGCTTTGTATACGGCTCATCTGATATTACATATATATCGGTTTTATACTCTGCTTCTTTTTCATTCAACAGTTTGGAAATATTTAAAAGAGTTTCCTCGTCATATATGTAACCCGAGGGGTTGTTGGGCGAATTAATGATAATGGCTTTGGTTTTTTCGTTAATGCTGTTTTTTAGCAAATCAAGGTCGGGCTTGAAGCTGCCTTTTTCAGGAGTAACAATTACCGGTTTTCCGCCGTGGTTTCCAATGTAGAATATATATTCGGCAAAAAAAGGCGACAGCACAATAACTTCCTCGCCGGGGTTGAGAAGGGACTTTAATACAACATTGAGCCCGCCGGCGGCACCGCAGGTCATAACTATGTGCTTGGATGAAAGGGATAATCCGGTTTCATTGCTTATGTGGCCGGCCAGCTTTTGTCTAACATCCTCGTATCCTGCATTATTCATATAACGGTGAATACCCGGTTTGTCTTCAAGTACCATTTTTTTTAAGGATTCCTTCAACGATTCCGGAGGTTCGTGATCAGGATTTCCCAAAGTAAAATCAAATACTTTGTCTGCACCGTGTATTTTACGCAGCCTTTCTCCTTCTTCAAACATTGCCCGTATCCATGAGGCTCTCTTCAGATTATTTGATACACTTTCCGATATCATTTAAATCACTCCTTATCTATTTATCGATTTTTAAATTATTTACCATACTTTCATCAGGGGTAACTACAATAGTTTTAAAATTATTATAAATCACCATTCCGGGTTTGGCACCACCCGGTTTTTTTACATTCCTTACCTGGGTGTAGTCAACCTCCACATGGGAAGAATTTCTTGCCTTGCTATGGTATGCTGCCAGTACTGCTGCCTGAAACAGAGTACTGTCCGGAATATCGTCTTTGCCTTTCTTGATTATAACATGGGAGCCGGGAATGTTTTTTGTATGAAGCCAGATATCGTTAGAGGATGAAAGCTTCAATGTCAATATATCATTTTGAATGTTATTCTTGCCAACATATATATTTAGTCCGTCGGAGGATTTATATACATGGGGCTGGAAAGATTCCTGTTTTTTTCTGCCCGGCTTCTTTTTTCTTGACATTATATATCCGCCGTCCACAAGCTCCTGCCGAATTTCTTCAATATCTTTCAGGGAATCTGAGGTATCAAGGGACTGGAGAACACTTTCAAGATACTCCAGCTCGTTGAAGGCTTCTTTAAGCTGTTCCTGGGCATACGCAGAAGCGGTTTTGGCTTTTGCATACTTTTTAAAATACCTCTGGGCATTATCCTGGGGAAGGAGATTCTCATCAAGAGGTACAACAATATATTCACTGTTTTCACTGTAATAGTTCAATAGAGTAGCCTTTTTTGAATTTTTAGGTATACAGTATATGTTTGCGGTAATAAGCTCACCGTAGAGCTTGTATTTTTCTCTGTCCGCGGCTTCCCTCAGCGTATCCCGGTGAATGGAAATCTTCTTGTTGCAACGGGAAATGCTGTTGTTTAAGACCTTAACAAGGTCAGCTTTTCTTTGAGTGAGCCTGTTGATATTGTCCCGGGCAGTGTAAAAGGAATCCAGCAAAAGACTTATGGATTTGAAGAAATCCGCAGTTTCATACTGGCTCATTTTTATTGCGTGAAAATCGAGGGGCTTTTCGCGGCTTTCACTGCTCCAAATAATGCAGGGAGTGAATTCGGAATTC
>DAOOJC010000420.1:0-2128 GCA_035384905.1 Acetivibrio sp.
GAAATTCAGCCTTTGAAATCCATAGCCTTCTTCACCGAAGATAAATCCGTCATTTAATCCCACATGGGCTTCATTAACAAAAAAGTCTTTTAATTTCTCGCCCGGTACCGGTAGTTTATTGCAATCAAGCCATGCAAGATATGTTGCTTCCGGCCTTATTACTTTTATTTGGGGAATATTATTCTGAAAATACTCCTCCAGAATATTTAAATTGCCTTCAAGATACACCAATAATTCTTCCAACCACTCTTCTCCGTGAGAGTATGCAGCCCTCAACGCTTCCAAACCGAAAATGTTCAAAAGACCGGCACCGGTTTTATTTATGGTGCTCCTATACTTACGCCTAAGCTCGCTATCGGGTATTATTGCAGCAGATACTGAAAGTCCTGCAATATTGAAGGTCTTTGTGGGAGACACCAATGTGATACATTTTTCAAAACCCTTCTCTTCCAAAGACGCAACCGGAATATGCTTATGACCTTTAAACACCAAATCCGAGTGTATTTCGTCCGAAACAATAATCACGTTATATTTTTTACAAAGCCTTAATACTTCTTTTAGCTCATGAATCTTCCATACCCTTCCGATTGGGTTGTGCGGGCTGCAGAAAATCATTAATCTAACATTATCCGCAAGCTTTTTTTCAAGGTCTTCAAAATCAATTTCATAATATCCGTTATTATTCCTCAAGGGGTTTGTTACCAGTTCTCTCTCATTATCCTTGATACTGGAATAAAAAGGGTAGTATATGGGTGTTTGTAATAAAACCTTGTCCCCGGGGTTGGTATATGCAAGTATAGCAGTATTTACCGAAGTGACAACACTGGGACTATATTCAATCCACCTGTCATCTATCTGCCAGCCGTGCCTTTTTTTCATCCAACCGGTTAAAGCTGCTGTGAGTTCTTTCGACACCTCAGTATAACCGAACACCCCACGCTGGGCTCTTCTAATTATCGCTTTAGTTATGGCAGAAGGGGACTTAAAATCCATATCGGCAACCCACATGGGCAGAATGTCATCCCGTCCGAATCTTTGTTTGCAGTAATCCCATTTCAAGCTATCGGTATTTTTTCTGTCTATAATCTCATCAAATATGCTGCTCATAAAATCCCCCCTATTCCAGTGCCTGCTCAAGGTCGGCAATTATATCCTCTGCATCCTCAATACCTACCGAAAGTCTTAAAAGTGTATCGGTAACTCCTATCCTCTCCCGCATTTCCTCCGGTATGGCGGAATGGGTCTGAACAACAGGATAGGTAATCAAGCTTTCCACACCCCCGAGGCTCTCAGCAAACAATACTAACTGCACCTTTTCCAAGGCCTTCTCAACAATTTGCACGTCCTTTACATTAAAGGAAATCATGGCCCCAAAACCGGAAGCTTGAGATTTTGAGATGTTGTAGCTTTCATGATCCGGTAACCCTACATAGTTGACCTTTGTGACATTTTTATGGGTACAAAGCCACTTTGCAATTTTTATGGCATTTTCCTGCTGCTTTTCAAGGCGTAACCCTAAAGTCTTTATTCCTCTTAAAATCAGCCAACTGTCAAAGGGAGACAACACAGCCCCTTCCGATTTTTGAATAAGCTTGAGCTTTTCAGCCAGCTCATCATCATTAACTACAATAAGGCCTGCTAAAGTATCGTTATGGCCTCCGAGATACTTTGTTCCGCTGTGAATTACAATATCTGCACCAAGCTCCAAGGGCCTTTGAAAATATGGTGTTAAAAAGGTATTATCCACAATCAAAAGCATACCTCGGTCTTTCGCAAATCCCGATATCGCCTTTATATCGGCTACCTTCATCATGGGATTTGAAGGAGTTTCAATAAAAAAAGCTTTGCTGTTGTCTTTCACAGCGTTTTCTATTTCTTGAATCTTGCCGGTATTGACATAGGAAAACTCCACACTGTATTTTTTGTATATTTCCTCAAACAGTCTGTAAGTACCTCCATAGAGGTCATAGGAGACAATGATATGGTCTCCCGGTGAGAAAAGTGAAAGTATGGTTGATATCGCCGCCATACCGCTGGAAAAAGCAAATCCAAATTTGCCGTTTTCAATATTTGCGGTGCTTCGCTATTTTGTGTGGGTAAATGATATGTAAAAATACAACTTTTATGG
>DAOOJC010000421.1:0-2115 GCA_035384905.1 Acetivibrio sp.
AGCAGATAAGGGAAATGACCATGAAAAAAGCCCATGAGCTTTATGGAGAGATACTTCCAGAGGTTGTGGAAAAGAGACTGGATAAGGAACTTAACTCCATAATAAACAACGGCTATGCCGTAATGTACCTTATAGCACAAAAGCTTGTTGCAAAGTCTATGGCGGACGGTTATCTGGTGGGCTCAAGGGGCTCCGTAGGCTCTTCCTTCGTTGCGACAATGTGTGATATCACCGAGGTAAATCCGCTTCCGCCCCATTATTTGTGCCCGAAATGCAAGTATTCCCGTTTTTTCCTTGACGGTTCAATAGAATCAGGGGCTGACCTCAGTGATGAAAATTGTCCCCAATGCGGAACAGCACTCAGAAAAGAGGGCCATGACATACCTTTCGAAATGTTCCTGGGTTTCGAGGGAGACAAGGAACCCGATATTGACCTGAATTTTGCCGGGGAATACCAGCCTGAAGCCCATAAATACACTGAAGAACTATTCGGGAAGGGAAATGTCTTCAGGGCGGGAACCATCGGTACAATAGCGGAAAAGACAGCTTACGGTTTCATAAAAAAGTACTATGAAGAAAAAGGTATAAAAATAAACAACGCCGAAGCCAACAGACTGATCAAGGGCTGTACCGGAATAAAGAGAACAACTGGGCAGCACCCGGGAGGAGTTATGATAGTACCGGATTACACCGATATATATAATTTTACTCCCATTCAGAGGCCGGCTGATGACCCAAGCTCCAATATAACAACCACACACTTTGACTATCATTCCATAAGCGGAAGGCTGCTTAAGCTGGATATACTGGGTCATGATGTACCGTCAATCATAAGAATGCTTGAGGATATAACAGGCTTCGGAGTTAATAATATACCCCTTGATGATTCCAGGACAATGAGTATGTTTACATCTGCAGAAGCACTGGGAGTAAACCTTGAAGATATTGACTGCAAGGTCGGAAGCCTTGGAATACCGGAATTCGGAACAAAATTCGTACGGCAGATGCTTATGGACACACAACCCGGCACCTTTGCAGAGCTGGTGAGGATTTCCGGGCTTTCCCACGGCACCGATGTCTGGCTCAATAATGCACAGGAGCTTATAAAAAGCGGTACCGCAACTCTTAAGGAAGTCATTGCCACAAGGGATGATATAATGCTGTTCCTGATATACAAGGGAGTAAACCCCAGGACCTCTTTCAAAATTGCGGAAAATGTGAGGAAAGGCAGAGGTTTGACTCCCGAATACGAAGCAGCTATGAAGGAACAGAATATTCCCGAATGGTACATAGAATCCTGCAAGAAAGTCAAGTATCTGTTCCCGAAAGCCCATGCCACGGCATATGTTATGATGTCCTTCAGGGTGGCATATTATAAGGTATATTATCCTGAAGCCTTCTATGCCACCTATTATACTGTAAAGCTGGACGATTTCGATGCCGATTTATTCATAAAGGGCAAAGAGGCTATAAGGGCAAAATGGATAGAAATCGATAAATTGGGGAACAATGCAACTGCAAAGGAAAAAAACCTTATGACCCTTATAGAGGTTGTTTACGAAATGTATCTCAGAGGTATAAAGCTATTGCCGGTAGACCTTTATAAATCCGATGCAAAAAAATTCTTAGTTACAAAGGAAGGGATTCTGCCCCCACTGGCTTCCCTTCAGGGAGTGGGCACAAGTGCCGCACAGAATATAGCGTGCACAAGGCAGGAATCGTGCTTCATATCCATGGACGATCTCCGGGAAAGAGCAAGGTTATCCAAGACAGTTATCGAAATACTGAAGAATCACGGATGCCTGGAAGGACTTCCGGAAAGCAACCAGTTAAGCTTATTCTCCGCCGGCGGAAACCTTGGAGTTTAGAATAACATAAAACTTGCATGTAATTAAAAAGAGTGCTATAATTTTGTAGTGGATAGGAAAATAATGTTTTTCCTGCGAAGATGCAGCAAAGTACTTATTAATGACTTTATTAACAGAGTGGGCAAATCCCACTCTTTCGTATTAATATAAGTAAAATTACTCAGAATATCACATAAAAGGAGAGTGGTCGCTATGGCAAAACGAAAAGTTGAAGATATTGTCTACGAGCTGGCGAAGCCTATAATTG
>DAOOJC010000422.1:0-2077 GCA_035384905.1 Acetivibrio sp.
GCACTTATAAAGGCACCGGTGGTTTCGGCTGCAGTATTATGCGGTGCCGGTGGGGATTCCATAAGCAAACTGGAATGCTTTGCCCAAAACCTTGGCCTTGCCTTTCAGATAAAAGACGACATACTGGATGTGGAAGGAAGTTTGGAGAAGCTTGGGAAAAAAACCGGCAGTGATGCACAAAAGGACAAATCTACATATGTCAGTCTCTACGGGCTTGAAAAGTCAAAAGAAATGCTTAATGAAATTACTGAAGAAGCCGTTATGAGTCTTAAAGACTTTGGAGAAAAAGCAGTTTTCTTGGAAAAACTTGCAAAGTATCTGGTTAACAGAGATAATTAATATGGTTCATACGTGGTGGTGGAGGTGTATCGGTGGAAATAGTAAAAGGTATATTGTCTAACAAGACGATAACTGTACCTTTGATTGCATGGTTTATAGCACAGTCATTAAAGGTAATCAACGTTGTTTTGTTTGAACAGAAATTGGATTTTACCAGGTTTATCGGTTCCGGGGGTATGCCCAGCTCACATTCATCATTCATAGTATCTCTTGCGACAGTGGTTGGAAAAACACAGGGCGTTGACTCAGCCCAGTTTGGAATTGCTGTGGCAGTGGCTGTAATTGTAATGTATGATGCTGCAGGAGTAAGAAGGGCGGCAGGAAAGCAGGCTAAAGTTTTGAATAAGCTGATATTTTCTCAAAAAGGCAAGGAGGATTTTGACGAAAATTTAAAGGAACTCCTTGGACATTCACCCCTTGAGGTATTTATGGGAGCGTTGCTGGGTATTTTGTTGGGTCTCGGTTTTGCATAAGGGAGCATTAGCAAGCAAAATTGATATAAACAAAATATTAGCTTTATTTAATAGTTTTAATAGCTTTTTTAGGTTTTATCCGTTCTTTAAACATTTGTTTTTGTATGATATAATTTATAGCCGAAAGGGCAATTTTGGACTGTTATCGGTATGTTTGAAAACTTAATACTTATATTTAAGTGCTAATAAAACAGGGTGGTGCAGTATTCTAGTCAGTACTACCGGTTCTCAAGACGGGCCTAAAAATCCGTTAAAGGGCACATCGATGAAGTTCCTTGTGCTGGCTTGTTACGCCCAGTAGTGGGCTGGTGCTGGGAGTTAAGGTTTTGGGGCGATCCGCAATGGCATGCGGGCGTTGACCCCTTTACCGTGGAGACCTTGTCTTGTGGAAGTAAGACACTGTAAGCTATTAAAGGCTTGTTCAGGGTCCTCTCTTCTACGAACAAGGATTAAACCTGCTATGCGGTATCTTAATGGTGCTGTGGGCAGAGTAGCCTGCCTTGAGTGAGGTTGGTGGATAATGGTCAGGTGTGTATGTATGGGCCAATACCTATGCACTATCGCAGTTTGAAACCAATTTTGCAAAAGAGGCTAGGAATCGGCTAGACTGTTGGGGAAAACCCCTAGACTGTTCGAAAAGAGTTACACTGGGGATTGCAGTGTGGACTAAGTGGTAATCAGGCCCCATTGTTTGTTCAATGGCTGAAGGTTTAAAGGGAAACCGCTGATTTGGCGACATTTCAGCACCTTCTGTGGAAATCATGCCTGACCTAAGCCGCAAAATTTACTCAGTGTATATCCACCCTGTGTTTACATATTTTTTAATTTTTGTAGTTTAAGTAGGTGGATAGATTTTATAAGTGAAGAAAAAATATGGAAGGCACATGAACTGCTGTAATATTTTTTCTCCACGTCTTTGGAGGAAGAGCTTTAGTGGACGACAATTATAAACAGCCTGCTAACGGTAAAAAGGTAAAGTTTCGGACGAACAACATCGGCAGTAAGAAAGAGAATAAGCGATGGGTTTTCTTTATCATAACATTGACATTCTTTCTGTCTTCAAGTCTTTCGGTGGTATCGTCTGTTTTGCTTGAGGATGTTAATTTATTGTTTTCGCTTTTAATTGTGCTTGTTATTGTTATTATCGGTATTGTTTTCGATATAATCGGGATAGCCGTTACAGCAGCAGATGAATCTCCTTTTCATGCTATGGCATCAAGGAAATTCTATGGTGCAAAGCAGGCAATAAAGCTTATAAGGAATGC
>DAOOJC010000423.1:0-2074 GCA_035384905.1 Acetivibrio sp.
CCAGCAATGATGCAGCCGTGCCCAAAGCTGTAAAAGTTATGGCCATACCGGAAGCGAAAACCAGCGATAGTCTGAAGGCTTTTTTGGGATTATCGTTTCCTGTTCCTCCGACATATCCTATTATAAGAGGAATGGTTGAAAGTGAACAAGGAGTCACAGAGGTCAAAACACCTGCAATAAGTGCCAAAAGCGGTGCAAGCCAAATACTTTCCGATATTAATGTTGATAGTGATTCCAGCCACTGACTTATCATTCCTCCATCCCCATTTCCCTAAGAGTTGTAAGGATCTCCGCTTCTGTCATAAGGCCTTCATGAACAGTGAATAAATGCTCGTTCGTTTCACGGTGTGAATATATATACATGCCTGCAGCATCAGGATCCGAAGGCTTGAAAGGGTTGCCGTCCTTATCATAAAAAACCTGTGTGGGGATTACCCGGATAGGATAGTCCTGAGCTATTTTCGGCAGTTTTTCCACATCCACGTATTTTATGATTGCTTTTCCCTTCAGTTCTTCGTTAAGTCTCTCTATTGTAGGTTTCATTTCCCTGCAGGGAGGGCAATAGTCGGCTCCAAAGTCTATCATAATAGGCAGTCCATAGGATTTTAGTTTGTCAAGGTCTAATTCATTCTCAACATGAAGGTCAAAATCTGCAGTATAATCGTTGGATTTTCCGTTGTTATCGACGATGGATCCTCCCTTGTTGAAATTATCCTGTTGCTGTCTTGCTTTAATAAAGAACACTGCACCGATAGCAATAACAATAAGCACAGGTATAACAATCTTCGGCATATTTTTTTTCAAACTGTTCTCATGACTTTCCATATCAAACCACTCCTCAAAAATCTGTTATATTGGGTATACCCACAAATACTCCGGATAAAACATCCTTTCTACATACGTATAAAATGCTCCCCGATTCGATGGTCCTATTGATTTTATCTTTACCCTGTGTTAGATTTTTATTATTGTCTCACTTTTAACAAGGGAAATCAATATGGAAATTTGATATGTGTCCTGTTATGTTTTTTGGATAACATCCGAAGCACAACGATAAAGTGATTATACAAAATTATGCTGTTATGAAAGGATAGTTATAATGAAAGAAGAATTGTTTGAAAAATACTCTGTACCCAAAGCAGTAATGACATTGGCATTACCCACCATACTGGGCATGCTTGTTACTGTATTTTATAACATGGCGGATACTTTTTTTGTGGGCAAAACCAACGACCCCAACCAGATGGCATCGGTGGTGCTTATTTTTCCTGTATTTATGGTGCTTATGGCCTTCGGGAATATTTTTGGCATAGGCGGCGGTACTTATATATCGCGTTTGCTGGGCTTAAAGGAGTATGAAAAGGTTAAAAATGTATCATCCTTCTGCTTTTATGCCTGTATTGTTGTTGGTACTGTAATAGGTATATTATTACTGTTGTTTGTTGAGGGAGTATTGTCTTTATCCGGAAGTACCGAAAATACTTTTGAATTTGCAAAAAGTTATATGTCTATAATTGCGGTGGGCACACCTTTTATTTGTCTTCAGCAAGCCCTTGGACAGATTGTACGTGCCGAGGGTGCGGCCAGAAATTCTATGATAGGAATGATGATTGGTACAGTAGTGAATATTATATTGGATCCTATAATGATTATGGGCATGGGAATGGGAGTAGTGGGAGCAGCTGTGGCTACCATTATTGGAAATATATGCTCTGTTGTTTATTATATTTATTATTTGACGAAGAGAACCACTGTTTTGTCCATATCAATAAAAAAGTTTAAAATGAAACGGGACATGATATCCAATATTTTGGTAATAGGCATACCTGTTTTTGTAAACAATATTTTGTTTAGTTTTGCGAATTTGATTTTCAATAATTTTGCTTCCGGATATGGAGAAATTGTTGTTTCATCTATAGGTATACCCCATAGAATAAATTCTCTTCCCGTTATGGTAATGATTGGTCTTTCTCAAGGTATTCAACCCTTTATTGGTTATAACTTTTCTGCAAAGAATTATAAACGCATGAACGGTGCCATCAGGTTTTCCATTGCCTGTTCCGTAATATGCGGA
>DAOOJC010000424.1:0-2059 GCA_035384905.1 Acetivibrio sp.
CTACGGCAATGGTTCAGCCGCCTTCCGACAAGGGAAAGAGACTTAAAATTTACTATATGACACAGGCATCGGTAAAGCCTCCTTCCTTTATTCTTTTTATAAACAATATGGAGTTAATGCATTATTCTTACGAAAGGTACCTTGAAAATCAGATAAGAAAAAGTTTTGGTTTTGAGGGAACTCCGATAAGGTTTATACTCAGAGAAAAAGAAAAGGAGTGATGTGTTTGGATTGGGTAGTTATAAAAGTTGTACTTGCCGTTATAGTGGGATATCTTTTGGGAAGTGCCAATACATCCATTATTGTGGGCAAATTCTATGGGATTGATGTTAGAAAGCATGGGAGCGGAAATGCAGGAATGACAAATACCTTGAGGACGTTGGGAAAGCTTCCGGCTTTGCTTGTAATACTAGGGGATTTATTAAAGGGAATTTTAGCATGTGTTGCAGGTTACTGTATCTTTAAAGCAGGTTTTAACGCTGCGGAACCCGGTTGGATAAAGGAACACATGGCCCTTGGGGTATTAGCCGGTGGAACGGGGGCAGTATTGGGGCATAACTGGCCGCTTTATTTCGGTTTTAGGGGTGGAAAAGGTGTACTGACCACATTTGCCGTGATATTGATGGCAGCTCCGATACAAGGCCTGATTCTTTTGGGTATTTTTCTGGTGGTAGTCGCATTGACGAGATATGTATCTCTGGGCTCTATAATTGCAGCAGTGGTTTTTCCCTTTCTTACTGCATTTATGGGGAAAGAACCGGAATATATTTTTTTCGCTGCTTTTGTGGCCCTTCTTGTCATATTGAGGCATAATTCGAATATAAAAAGACTGATAAATGGTACAGAGAATAAACTTGGAAATAAAAAGGGAAAAGTTTAGGAGGTTGGATATGATGAGAAAAGTTTCTATAATCGGGGCCGGGAGTTGGGGAATTGCACTGACGGTGCTCCTGGCGAAGGCAGGATTTTCTGTAAGTATGTGGTCTGCTTTTGAGGATGAAATCCGGATGATTAATGAAAAAAGAGAACATTTACATAAACTTCCCGGAACCCTGATACCTGAAGGAGTGGTGTGTACCGGTGACATGGAAGAATGTTTGAGTGATGCCCAAGTATTGGTTATGGTAGTGCCTTCCCAGATAACCCGAAAGGTTGCCAGAGATATATCTGAGTATATAAAGGGCAATAGTATAATTGTAAGCTGTTCGAAGGGTCTCGAAGAGGGAACGGGATTCAGAATGTCGGAGGTAATTAAGCAGGAAATTCCAAAGGCTCAGGTTGTGGTCTTGTCCGGGCCAAGTCATGCGGAAGAGGTGGCAAAAGATATTCCGACTACGGTTGTAGCGGCTTCCGATGATATTAAAGCAGCAGAGATTGTACAGGATGTATTTATGACCCCGAAATTCAGGGTGTATACCAATTCCGATGTTATTGGAGTTGAGCTTGGTGGAGCTCTTAAGAATGTCATTGCTTTATGTGCCGGAATTTCCGATGGCCTCGGGTTTGGTGACAACACCAAGGCGGCATTGATGACAAGGGGAATTGCTGAAATTTCAAGACTGGGAGTTTCCATGGGAGCAAATCCGCAGACTTTTGCAGGGCTAACCGGAGTGGGAGACCTCATTGTCACCTGTACCAGCATGCATAGCAGAAACAGGAGAGCAGGTATACTAATAGGACAGGGCAAGTCGCTGAAAGAAGCTGTGGATGAGGTAAAGATGGTTGTTGAAGGGGTTACGACAACCAAAGCCGCATATGAACTTGCAAATCAAGAAGGTGTGACAATGCCTATAACTTTTGAGGCATACAACGTATTGTTTAACGGAAAGAATCCCAAGCTAGCAGTGTCGGACCTAATGATGAGAAACAAGAAGAATGAAGCTATGGAGCTGTGGGATAAGTTGTATTAAAAATGTGTGATATTGTTAACGTATAAAAAGCGAGCGGATCAAAATACATCCGCCCGCTTTTTTTTCTTCAGCTTTGTTCTCCTTTTTTGTAATAATAAAAGAACATAGACAATATATTTATATTGATAAGGGTACTAGTACTTAAAACC
>DAOOJC010000425.1:0-2053 GCA_035384905.1 Acetivibrio sp.
TATGTGCTTCTTTCTTTTTCTGAAACTCTTGCTTTCAAAGAAATTTTTTCGCCTGAAGAAAAAATTTTCTAACCATTATTTTTTAGCACAAAGGAGGCTTTTTGACATGTCTGAACCAAAAGGAAAATCACTTCCGAAGCGGGAGGATATTGATATTAAATACAAATGGAAGCTTGAGGATATTTATTCTTGTATTGACGATTGGGAAAAAGACTTTGGTGCCGTCAAAGAGTATGTATCACAAATAGCCGAATTCAAAGGCACTCTTGGCAAAAGCTCCAAAAAATTATTGGAATGTCTGACCCTATACGGAGAGTTAATGTCCCTTTGCGACAAAGTATTTGTTTATGCAAGAATGAAAAAAGATGAGGATAATGCCATCTCCATGTACCAAGGTCTTGCGGACAGGGCATCCGCCCTTATGACCGAAGCCGTAGCTTCCACAGCCTACATCGTACCGGAGATAATATCAATCCCCGAAGACACATTGTCTGCCTATATTGCTGAAGAAGAAGGACTCATGCTGTACCGCCAATTCTTTAAAGAGATTCTGCGGCAGAAGGAGCACATACTCTCGGAAAAAGAGGAGGAGCTTTTGGCTCTGTCTTCGGAAATGTCCGGATCACCGCGGGAAATATTCACAATGCTCAACAACGCAGATATAAAGTTTCCGTTCATTCTGAACGAAAACGGAGAAGAAATAGAACTAACAAAGGGCAGATATGTAATGTTTCTGGAAAGCAAGGATAGAAGAGTCCGAAAAGATGCATTCCATGCCCTTTACAGTACCTACGACAAGTATAAAAATACCCTTGCGGCATGCCTGACAGGGAGCATAAAAGCCTCCAAGTTTTATGCTCAAACCGGCAGATATAACTCTTCCCTTGAAGCTTCCCTCGACTCCGACAATATAACTGCTGATGTCTATGACAATTTGATTGAAACCATAGATAAGAACCTTCCGCTGCTGCACCGGTATTTGAAGCTTAGAAAAAAAGCATTAAAGCTGGATGACCTTCACATGTATGACCTGTACGTACCGATTGTAGAAGAATCCGATAAGAACATACCTTACGAAGAGGCCAAAAAACTTGTGGAAGAGGGTCTTAAGCCCATGGGTGACGAATATCTCGGAATCCTTCGGGAGGGCTTTAACAACGGCTGGATAGATGTGTATGAAAATCAGGGTAAAACCAGCGGTGCTTACTCATGGGGTTCTTACAAAACCCACCCTTATGTGCTGCTAAACTATCAGGGCACAATAAATGATGTTTTTACCCTTGCCCATGAAATGGGTCATGCAATTCACTCCTTTTACACAAATAAGTCACAACCCTACATTTATTCCGAATATAAAATATTTGTTGCCGAGGTGGCATCCACGGTTAATGAGTCCTTACTGATGCGGCATCTTTTGGAACAAACCAGCGACCCTCAGGGAAAAGCCTATCTTTTGAACCACTACCTTGAACAGTTCAGGGGAACTATTTTCCGTCAGGTGATGTTTGCTCAGTTTGAAAAAATCATTCACTCAAAATACAAAGACGGCGAAGCTCTTACAACTCAAACCCTGAACGACATTTATCTTGAATTAAACCGGAAGTATTTCGGAAGTGAGGTAAATGTGGATAAGGAAATAGCCATAGAGTGGGCCAGAATTCCCCATTTTTACAGCAGCTTTTACGTATATAAGTATGCCACAGGCTTTTCCTCCGCAACTGCCATATCAAACATGATTCTTACGGAAGGAAAACCTGCTGTGGACCGGTATATTAAGTTTTTAAAAAGCGGAAGTTGCGATTATCCTTTGGAACTATTGAAAATTGCCGGTGTGGACCTTTCAACACCAAAGCCTGTGCAGGATGCTTTAAATGTATTTGAGGAAGTTCTTTGTGAACTTGAATCTCTGATATGATAAAAATTAATAGTTCAATAAGTATATCTAAAGTCAGGCCCATATCAGGCGTTGAAAAAACCCAGGGACTTTACGCCCTGGGTTTTTTGCTGTGTGCCAGGCATGGCACTAATCTAGCTAGTGAAAGTCTAGCCACGG
>DAOOJC010000426.1:0-2046 GCA_035384905.1 Acetivibrio sp.
GGTTATTGATGCAGGTCATGGCGGGGTTGAGCCGGGAGCCGTACACGGAGGATATTATGAGAAGAATTTTAATCTGGACATAGCAAGAAGGCTGAATGAGCTTTTGAAAAGCAAAGGTGTCAAAACCTATATGATAAGAGAAGATGACAGTTTTGTGGGACTTTATGAGAGGGCATATATTGCAAACAGCCTCAATGCGACACTGTTCTTGAGTATACACAACAATGCATATTACGAGAGGTTTAAGGGGACAGAGACTCTGTATTATCCGCCGTCTGCCAACAGTGTTGGATTTAACGGAGAGAAGTTTGCACAAATTATTCAGAAAAACCTTATTGAAGATCTTAATACTGCGGACAGAGGAATCGTAAAAAGACCAAATCTGGTGGTTCTGAAGGCAACGAAAATGCATGCTTCACTGGCTGAAATAGCCTTTATGACCAACAGTGAAGATATGGCGAAGCTTAAGACAGAGAGCTTCAGGCAAAAGGCAGCTGAGGCCTTGTGTGACGGTATACTTGAGGCGTTGAAAGAAGTAGACTAAAATAGTTTTTGAAACAAAAGTTCCGGGGGCATCTAGCCCCCATCGCTTTTTGTTCATTTTTCTTCGTGAAATACGACTAATAAAGATGGGCTTTATATAAGCCCATTTATTTTATCCTCCGAAAGTGTATTGATTTTTATGTGCTTAATGTTCGAATACATAATTATTAGATGAAATAAATTATGAAAGATGCATTGGGAAGCAAGTTATAGGGCGTTAATACCGCAAGAAACGGGAGATTATATGGCATCACATGTTTTCAATGAATAAGCTTTATGGTATTATAAATAATAAATTCTAAATATGTATTAAAAATCTACAGGAAAGGTTGTGTTTATTGTGGCTGTATTGGTTACAGGTGGGGCAGGATATATAGGAAGTCATACGGTGGCAGAACTGATAGAAAAGAACGAAGAGGTAATTGTTGTTGACAACCTTGAAAAAGGACATAGGGACGCCATAATCTCCAACAAGATAAATGGGGGTCCTAACACCGGAAATGTTAAATTATTGGTCGGTGACTTGAGGGACAAGGATTTTCTAAAAGAGGTGTTTTCTAAAAACAATATAGAGGCCGTAATTCATTTTGCAGCATATATAGAAGTTGGCGAAAGCGTGTCAAACCCATTAAAATATTACAATAACAATGTTATTGCAACCTTAAATCTTCTTACGGCAATGAAGGCTGCAGGTGTAAGTAAAATAGTGTTTTCTTCAACAGCTGCAACTTACGGAGAACCTGAAAACATACCGATTTTAGAGACTGATAAAACATTTCCTACCAATCCCTACGGAGAAACCAAGCTTTCGGTAGAAAAGGCATTAAAGTGGGCTGATAATGCGTATGGCATCAAGCATACAATCTTAAGATATTTTAATGCCAGCGGAGCCCATGTTAGCGGTTGCATCGGTGAGGACCACAGTCCTGAAACACACCTGATTCCCCTTGTTATTCAGGCAGCAATGGGGAAAAGAGAATCCATAAAGATATTCGGAAATGATTATAACACTCCTGACGGAACATGCGTAAGAGACTATATACATGTTTCCGATCTTGCTAATGCACATTATCTGGCACTTCAAAGCTTGCGTCGGGGAGAAGAAAGCAAGATATACAATCTTGGAAACGGAAAAGGTTTTTCTGTCAAAGAGGTTATAGATGTTGTTCGTAAGGTTACAGGGAGACCTATTAAAGGAGAGGAGGCTCCAAGAAGGCCCGGAGACCCTGCAATTTTGGTTGCATCATCGGAAAAAATAAAGAAAGAGCTTAATTGGATACCTAAAATGGCCGATTTGGAGACAATAGTCAGCACAGCATGGGAATGGCATAAAAATCATCCGGATGGATATAATGATAAATAAGTAAAATAAAAGTTTAGAAATTGATTATATTACACCGCTCTTCTGTCTATAATTACAGTAATAACAATTATTTTACTGTAAGGAGAGTGGTTGATATGAAAAAAATATTATGTCTTATATTAGTTCTTGCAATTACTGTT
>DAOOJC010000427.1:0-2043 GCA_035384905.1 Acetivibrio sp.
TATTATCCCTTAGAATCTGCTTGGTAAGCTGCTTGTTTCCCAATATCCACAGAAATGCACCCCGGCAGGTCAGTCATTGATGCCTGAATCAGCCGGGAATACTTTCCATACCCAAGCCTTAAAATGCTGCCGTCCCCTATTCTGGTAACAGGAATGCCCCGTTTTTTGGCCTCTGCATAAATTGCTGCGGTGCTAGGGCCTAATTCCGTCTCAACGGCAATAGTCTTTAGGTATTGCAAGATTGCATCAACGTCAATTTCTTTGTTTTCAGCAAGGCTGCAAATAATACCTATTGCAGACCTTGCACACTCTATGGCACACTTTCTGTTTATATATTCAAACACTATATAGTATAATGACGGTTCTTCCACAAGTCTGGTTTTGCCATAGTTCACTTCATATCCCAGCAGGTTTTGAATCTCAATTATTACATGTTCGATTACATGTCCGATATATGTTCCTTCCCTGAGTCTTTCAACAAATCCGCCCTCAAAGCCTTTGGAGCAAAAATGCTTTCTCAGACCCGGGAATAAAGTCAGAAGTCTTTCGTTAAAATCCCCCAGGTCTTTTGTTGGAGATTTATAAAACTCACCAATATCCACTACCATCTTAATTACATGTCTGTGACTGTGTATATTTCTCCCTGTAAAGCACTGAATACTTTGTATCTGCACTTCTCTTCCTCCTAAACAAACACACATAAAATTCTCTATACGGGATTATTTATAGCCCTTATAGCTAAAGCCTCAATACCTCTCTTTTCGCCATGTCAAAGCCATAGCCATTGGGCAGAACATGCAATGTCACTCCGGCAATTGCCAAAATTTCATCGGGTTCAAGCTCCGACACATTTGAGATTTTAATTGTACTGCCATCCACAACCGTAACAGCATTGCTTCCCAAAACCTCAAAATGGGCGTCGGGATACACCCTAATAGCCGTATCCTCATCTATTCCGATTCCAAGCATATAAGGGTTTTCTGCCACACCGCAAAGAAGCCTTCCTATTCTCCCCCTTTGCCCGAAGTGCTGGTCCACTATGGCCTCGCCAAGGAATCCCAAGCCCGGAGCCATTTTTAAAGTACATTTTCTGGCCGGTTCATTGTCTCTTCCCTCCACCACCATCGTGTTGCTCATAACGGAGGCACCTGCACTGGTCCCGATAACGACCACTCCCTTTGAGTAAGCCTCATACAGGGCCAAATAGGCTTTCGTGCCCCCAAGAATACTTGTTATTCTCAGTTGATCCCCTCCCGTAAAAAAAACCCCTCCTGAATTTATGATTCTTTCTGCATTCTCATCCAGGTTGGCTTCATCACGGGAATTTATATTCAATACATCAATATCACTAAGTCCCAAGGACTCAAAAACTGTCCTGTAGTTATTCCCCACTTCCTGAGGTTTCTCCGTGGCTGTGGTCAGAACAACAAGGCCGCCTCCTCTTTCCTTGACAACGCCGGCAACATGTTTTAAAATCGCCTTTTCTCCGACCTTGTCTTCTGCACCGCCAATTATAATCAAATTTCCCCTTACTCTTTCACTCATTATAAAATTGATACTCCCTTAACTGATGTTATACGCCGATTATTACACTAAAAACATTGATGGTATTGAGCCCGCTGTCCCCTATGTTTTTCATCGCATTTAGAATATTCCAAAAGCCTTCAGGAATATCGAACATCCATCGCTTTTGGGTCATTTCACTTAGTAAAATCCCACTAACAAAAGCTCCGGGGGCAACAAGCCCCCATTTCTTTCATTTCACTTCGTGAAATTCCACTAACAAAAAAGCAAGGCATTATTCTCCCCTTGCTCTTCTCTTTTTTCCCATGGTTTTGCTATATCCCTAGATAATGTCTCGTATAATTCATGATAACTCCACTGAACATAAGACCTATCCCCATTAGAATTATACTCGATACTATTAAAGGCAATCCTGCCCTGCTTCCGTTTTTTGTTGCCAGAATACCCATAATCACTCCAACTACTCCAAAAATAAACGGATAGGCAAACAAGGATATTACAGCTGAAATCCATCCTATA
>DAOOJC010000428.1:0-2033 GCA_035384905.1 Acetivibrio sp.
ACCTGACCTTGGTTCCGCTGTTTATTTCTCTGTCGACGGTTGCAAGCACCAAATCTTTGTCGTCGGAGGCAGCGAGAATCATTCCCTGGGACTCAATACCCCTCAGTTTGACAGGCTTTAAGTTTGCAACAAGCACAACGTATTTACCGACAATGCTCTCGGGAGTGTAGTTCTTTGCGATTCCCGAAACCACCTGACGGATTTCATTGCCTAACTCAAGCTTTAGCTTTAGCAGCTTGTCAGCTCCCTCAACCTTTTCGGCTTCAAGAACTTTCGCAACCCTTAGGTCAATTTTAGCAAAATCTTCTATTGTAATATACCCATCTTTTTTATCATCACCCGGGTTATTGTCTTTTTTATCCTTTGAGGCATCCTTTTCCTTGTCCGCTTTCACAGTTATGTTTTCAAGCTCTTCCATCTCTTTTTGCAAATCAATCCTCGGGAAAATCACATCACCTTTGCAGACAGATGAACCTTCAGGATAACCTCCCCACTTTTTGGCACTCTCCCACTCGGTAGCCTTTTTATCCGAAATACCAAGCTGATGCCATATCTTTTCGGGGGTTTCCGGCATAAACGGCTGTATGAGTATGGAAATAATCCTTATGCTTTCCGCAAGATTATACAAAACCTCTGCAAGCCTTTCTCTGCTATTTTCATCCTTTGCCAGCTTCCAGGGCATGGTTTCATCAATATACTTGTTGGTTCTGGAGACAGTCTTCCAAATGTCTGCCAATGCAGTACTGAACTGCAGTTTATCCATCAGCTCCTCAACTTTTGACGGTGTTTCCATCACAACCTTTTTGAGGTCCTCGTCAAAATCTCCCGGCTGCCTTTTTTGGGGAATACTTCCCTCAAAATACTTGTCAATCATGGTAACGGTCCTGCTCACAAGGTTGCCAAGGTCATTGGCCAGGTCCGAATTAATCCTGTTTATAAGAGCTTCATTGGAGAAAACGCCGTCGGAACCGAAAGGAACCTCCCTCAAAAGGAA
Source organism: Acetivibrio sp. (assembly GCA_035384905.1). Lineage (GTDB taxonomy): Bacteria > Bacillota > Clostridia > Acetivibrionales > Acetivibrionaceae > Hungateiclostridium. The sequence continues at coordinate 995 of DAOOJC010000428.1, forward strand.
ATATCTCACCGCATCAACGCCGTATTTATCCACCAGCACCACAGGGTCAACCACATTTCCTTTAGACTTTGACATTTTGCCGCCCTCTAAAAGAAGCCATCCATGTCCAAACACTTGCTCCGGCAAAGGCTCACCCAATGCCATAAGCATTGCAGGCCATATGATGGTATGGAACCGCACTATCTCCTTGCCCACAAGATGAACATCCGCAGGCCAGTATTTGCGGTAGTCCGAATCATCCTCCGACAAGTAATTCAGAGCGGTTATATAATTTGAAAGGGCATCAATCCATACATACACCACATGCTTTTCATCAAAGGTAACCGGTATACCCCAGTTAAAAGAGGTCCTGGACACACAAAGGTCCTCAAGGCCCGGCCTTAAGAAATTGTTGAGCATTTCGTTCTGCCTTGTAACGGGCTGTATGAACTCAGGATGGGTTTCAATATGCTCTATCAGCCTGTCCTGGTATTTGGAAAGCCTGAAGAAGTAGCTTTCTTCCTTTGTAAGTTCAACTTCTCTTCCGCAATCGGGACATTTTCCGTCCACCAACTGGGTTTTTGTCCAGAAGGATTCACAGGGTGTGCAGTACCAGCCTTCGTACTCGCTTTTATAGATATCCCCTTGGTCATAAAGCTTTTTAAATATTTGCTGTACGGCTTTTTCATGATTTGAATCGGTAGTTCTGATAAACCTGTCATTGGTAATCTTCAACAGCTTCCACAGGTCCTTTATGCCTGCCACGATTTCATCCACATACTGCTTGGGGGAAATCCCTTTTTCTTCGGCCTTTCTCTGAATCTTCTGTCCATGCTCATCCGTTCCGGTAAGAAACATTACATCGTAGCCCTTAAGCCTCTTGTACCTCGACACTGCGTCTGCAGCAACCGTCGTATATGAGTGGCCTATATGTAATTTATCACTGGGATAGTAAATCGGTGTTGTGATGTAAAAGGTTTTTTTATTCATTCATGTTCCTCCTTATATATAAAGCATTATAAACGTAAATGCTCCAATTTATTATTGCCTTCCATGTTTG
>DAOOJC010000429.1:0-2022 GCA_035384905.1 Acetivibrio sp.
GCGGAATATACTCAATCATGCAGAGGTCCTTGGAATTGAAAATAAAAGAACCCCTTTCATTTTCATAAACAGGGAAGTATTCTCCGGGCCTTTTTTCTTCCATCAGGTAGTATTTCCACCTGCAGGGATGGGCACAAAGGCCGCGGTTTGAATCCCGACCGGCCATATAACTGCTTAGAAGGCACCTTCCGGAATAGGATATACACATGGCACCATGGACAAATATCTCCAGTTCTAAAGAAGAGGGGGTTTTTTTTCTGATTTCATTGATTTCATTAAAAGAAAGCTCCCTTGCCAGTACTATCCGTTTAACACCTTGTTTGTGCCAGAAATTTGCACTCATCCAGTTTGTATTATTTGCCTGCGTACTCAGATGTATCTCCATATCGGGAGCGGTTTCCTTCACAAGGGAAAGCACACCGGGGTCGGATAGAATTATCGCATCAACACCGATTCTTTCAACTTCCTTGATGTACTCGGGCATCTCCAAAAGGTCCTCATTGTGGGGAAATATATTCATGGTTATATATACCTTTTTTCCTCTTTCGTGGGCGAATTTTACGCCATCTTTTAAGTCATCGATTGTAAAATTATCGGCATATGCCCTAAGACCGAAGGCTTCTCCACCAAGATATACGGCATCCGCACCGTACACAACAGCCATTTTCAGCTTTTCAAGACTGCCCGCCGGTGCAAGTAATTCTGCTTTCATTCTACTTCACTCCAAATTCATTGTCTTTAAAAAAATCTAAGTTTTTTGCACAATCACTTTTTATAGCTGATTGCAACCCCATCACCAACAGGGAGTATGCTTGTCTCAAGCTCATCCGTACTGCAGAGGGTTTTCAGATAGTCACGCATCCGTGTTACAATGGTTTTCTTTCTTCTCACTACCAGTTCATCGTTGGCTACCATTCCTTTGTATAACACATTGTCCGATACTAATAGCCCACCGCTTTTGAGCATTCTCAGGCACTCGGGAAGAAATTCCGGATACTGACCCTTGGCGGCATCCAAAAATACCATGTCATACTGTTTATTAAGGCATTTAAGGACGTCGAGGGCATCTCCGACAATGATGTTTATAACATCGGAAAGACCTGCATTTTTTATGTTTTCCCGGGCACGGTCCACCATCAACTCATACCGGTCTATTGTGTCAATTTTCCCTCCAGGCGGCAGTACGGCAGAGAGTAGGATGGAGGAGTATCCGATAGCCGTACCGACTTCCAAAATGCGGTGGGGTTTCAGCGTAAGGCCAATTACTCTTAAAAGTGCGGCAACTTCAGGATGCACAATGGGTACATGGTTTTCCTTTGAAAAGGTCTCAAGCTCCTTAAGTATTCCATTATTCTGTTTTATTGTTTGTCTTATATAATCATTAATATACTCAAAGCAGATCATAGCATACCTTTCATAAAAACAAGGAGGCGTAACGCCCCCGAGAATTTTTTATTCCGACTGATAATTTTTTACGGCTTGCAAATGTTCTTCAAGAGTTTTCGAAAAGTGATGAGTCCCGTCTCCCTTGGCAACAAAGTAATAGTATTCGGATTCTTCATCGGGGTACAATGCCGCTTCTATTGAGGCCAGCCCCGGAGAGCATATCGGTCCGGGAGGTAACCCTTCATGAAGATATGTGTTGTAAGGGTGTTCTATTTTTGTATCCTCATCGGATATTTTTTCCTTCATCTTGTGTTGGGTATCATACAAAACATATTGTATAGTAGCACAGGACTGAAGCTTTTTCAAGTCCGGGTTGTTTGATTTTAACCTGTTGTGGAATACGCTTGAAACAATTGCCCTTTCCTCTGGGTTTGCTGTTTCCATTTCAATAATCGAAGCAAGAATTATTACTTCATCGACTGTCATATTCAGCTCTTTGGCCCTGCTGTAAAAGTCTTCCTTGAACTTCAAATTAAAATTGTCAAGGAATTTTTGTATTATTGCCTTTGGCCCACCGGTCGGATCGAAGAAATAAGTGTCGGGAAATAAGTATCCATCAAGCTTGTTTTTTCTGTC
>DAOOJC010000430.1:0-2011 GCA_035384905.1 Acetivibrio sp.
GCAATTTCGATATATGAGGCTGAAATAAACGCTGTTATCCATGCCAATGGAGGCATTGCCAGTGTTGAAATAGATAAGAACAAAGTTTTTATCAAAATACAGGATAAAGGACCGGGTATACCTGATTTGGAGTTGGCTATGAAGGAAGGATACACAACGGCTCCTGACGTCATCCGGGAAATGGGTTTCGGTGCGGGAATGGGTCTTCCGAACATGAAGAGATATGCTGACTTACTTGAGGTCAAAACAGAAGTAGGGAAGGGTACTACTGTTGAGATTACCGTATACCTCACATAGCAGTGCAAAAAAACGGGCTTTTCTGGGAAAGAGAGCTGTTTAAAGTCTTTATACATGGCAGGAATAGCATGAGATTCAACAAGTATAACAAAAAGGGGGGTTTGAAATGAGCCCATACTTTCATTCGGTTACTCTTGATGAGAGTAAATGCAAAGGCTGTACCAATTGTATTAAGAGGTGTCCTACAGAAGCAATAAGAGTGAGAAAGAGCAAGGCAAGAATAATAAATGAAAGGTGCATAGATTGCGGAGAATGTATCAGGGTTTGTCCTTACCATGCCAAAAAGGCAATTACAGATTCCTTTGACGTAATTCGCGATTATAAATACAAGGTTGCCATACCTGCCCCGTCGCTTTACGGTCAGTTCAAATCGGCACCGTCAAGGGATCATATTCTTACTGCTCTTAAAATGACCGGCTTTGATTATGTTTTCGAAGTAGCAAAAGCGGCAGAGATAATCACCGCTGAGACTAAGAAAATACTAAGTGAGGGCAATTTTCCAAAGCCGTTGATTTCTTCTGCGTGTCCTGCGGTAGTAAGACTTATTCAGGTAAGGTTTCCCAGCCTTATTGATAATATATTGAAGCTTGAGTCGCCTATGGAGCTTGCGGCAAAGATTGTAAAAAATGAGTTTTCACAAAGTTTGAAAATTCCGCAGGAGGATATTGGGGTGTTTTTTATTACACCCTGTGCAGCAAAGGTCACAAGTATAAAGGCTCCTTATGAGAAAGAAAAGTCTTATGTGGATGGTGCAATATCCATTAATGATATATATTTAAAAATCTTTACTTCTCTAAGTGATGTGGAGAAAGTGGAAAAAATTCAGGAAGCTGGATTCGTTGGAGTAAGATGGGCCAATTCCGGAGGGGAAAGCACTGCCCTGGGTACTGATAAAGTACTTGCGGTTGATGGAATACACAATGTCATTTCGATTCTTGAAGAAATCGAGAATGAGAATCTGGAGGATGTCGATTTTTTAGAGGCTTTGGCATGTCAGGGTGGATGTCTTGGGGGTCCCCTTACTGTTGAAAACATGTTTGTTGCCAAGGTCGTGATTAAAAAGTTTATTGATGAAGCGAAGAAAAAGGGTATTGAAGGTACAGAAGACAGAAAATATAACTATGATATGGTGTGGACCGGAAATGTTGAGTACAGACCAATTATGAAGCTGGATAAAGACTTTGAGGTCGCTATGAAGAAACTCGAAACACTGCAGGAAATAAACAAAGAGTTGCCGGGGCTGGATTGCGGGGCATGCGGTGCACCCAGTTGCAGGGCACTGGCGGAAGATATAGTAAGAGGCATTGCTAATGAGGCCGATTGTATATTCAAGCTCAGAGAAAAGGTACGAAGTCTTGCGATGCAGATGATGGAGTTGGAAGAAAAGATGCCTCCGGTTCTGGATAAGGAAGGAAATTTGAAGGAAAAAACAGGGAAAAGAGGGGATAAAAATGAAGGTTAGTGAGCTAGCGGAGAAATTAAATATGGATATATTGACAGAAGGAAACGGCTCCTCGAAGGATATTAAGGGCATGTATATCTGTGACTTGTTAAGCTGGGCCATGTCTCATGCCCAAAAAGGGGATGCATGGGTTACGGTTCATACCCATGTAAATATTATTGCTGTTGCTGTTATGGCAGATATTTCATGTATTATTATTCCCGAGGGAATTGAAGTAGAGGACGCAACCTTGAAAAAAGCAGCACAAGAGGG
>DAOOJC010000431.1:0-2010 GCA_035384905.1 Acetivibrio sp.
TGAAAAACAGAATTTAATATGATATTATGAAAAAAGCAAATACCTATCTATTATAAATTTATAAGATGGGAAAGGCTTGATGGAATTGGGCCTGCACGTGCTGCAGAATGTAGTGATCTAAATAAACTAAAATTAAAGGTATTAGAAGTAAATGACCGTAATGACGACGATGATTTAAAACCAGGTGGAGGTAGCAGTTCTGGAGGTTTGGGAGCAGGGAAGACAAAAACTGTATCAGACGGTCAGGGATATAATTACATAATAGATAATGCGGGAAATATAAGACGTGATACTTCATATCCAGATAGCTGGATGCAACCAATGTGGCTGCAACCGCCAGGTTTTGTTAAAATTACTAACAGGCATGACTATGGAGATGTTTTTTATAACATACATGGTTATAGAAGAGACAGTGGTCAAATGGGCATACCTATAGTTCCTATTCCGGGTGGGGGTATACCTGTACCTGCGCCTGCACCAATGCCGATGCCAATACCAGTATTTCCTTAAGCATTACGATATCACTATATACGGTGTTAAGAGGTGAATATACAATATGAACAATAATGTTAAAGCAAAAATTTATTGGATATCAGAAAAAAATGGAGGACGTAAAAATATTCCAAACAGTCGTAACTATTCAACGGTTGCATGTTTTGAAGATATTAAGGACCAGTTTTCTACAGAAGCTTGGAGTGTTGTAATTGATTTAGAAAATGCTCAAAAGGAATCAAATTGGGTTATTGCGGATTTTAGATTTTTAGTTGAAAGTGCTCCTTGTAATTTGTTATACACAGGCAGTAAATTTCAGTTATTTGAGGGAAGAAGATTAGTTGCTATCGGAGAAATTTTATAAAATTAACTGACAGAAGGCCATCTGACAAATGGTTCACTAAGTAAATTATACAATAATTGACATTATCATTACCTGGTTACCAATAAAACGGTAGCCGGGTTTTCTTTTTATCCATGCTTGACAAAATGTAATACGATGTGATACAATAAAACCAACAAGAAATACAGGAGGTGCAATAATGTCTACAGAAAAGGATAGTATGCTACGGGTAAGGCTTACACAAAGGCAGTCGGATGAGTTGGATGCTATTATTGGTGAGCTTCAAGCGCAAATGCCGGAAGCAAGTGTTACCACATCAAGCATAGCAAGATACGCTCTGGAGAAGTATGTGAGCGACCATATTGCCAAGCGTGACGGTACCAAGATTTTTATTGAAGTGTCTACCGCAGATGCCACAGACGAGGACATAAAAAATCTCTACGACCTTATTTCCAGGCTGTTTGATGAAACAAAGGAGAACCACTCACCAATGGTTCATTACATGGTTGGAGAGATTTTAGAGCCTGTGATGATGAAGATGGCAAGCCTCATGAAGCCTAAGAAACCGGAGGTGAGGGATGGTGAGTAAGAAACAGTACACAGTCCGCTGCCCCCATTGCAATCACAGAGTATTTGATGCCGATTATGCAGATGTAGAAATCAAGTGCCCCGGATGCCGGAAAGTCTTTGAAGTGAAGCTGGAGAAAAAGGCGGGGTAAAAAAGTGAATAGATCTGGCACAGAGCCACAAAGGGAGCGAATGACTCACCTATAGAGCCTGGCAGATAGTCTTAAAAACTATTTGTCAGGCTCTATTTATGTTCTCGGAGGAGGTGAGAATTTGAAAGTGACAATGATGGACGCAGCATTAAAATATGCAGAAGCCAATATCCCAGTTATGCCTTTGCACTGGATTTGTGAGGATGGCTCCTGCTCCTGCAAGAAGGGGCAACAATGTGACAGCAAGGGAAAGCATCCGCTATATACCGGCTGGTACAAGAATTCCACTACTGATGTTGAGCAAATAAAGAAATGGTGGACGAAAACACCTAATGCCAATATTGGCATTCCTACAGGAGAGAAGTCCGGCTGGCTGGTACTTGATGTGGATGATGGTGGTGATGAAACTCTATCGGCTCTTGAAGCAACACATGGAAAACTTCCGGATACGGTTAC
>DAOOJC010000432.1:0-2008 GCA_035384905.1 Acetivibrio sp.
AGGGTCTATCCCGTTTCCGAGGGATTTGCTCATTTTCCTGCCTTCAGAATCCCTGATTATACCATGAATCAGGACATGCCTGAAAGGCTCTTCTTGCATATTCTCCATTGCTGAGAAAATCATTCTGGCAACCCAGAAGAATATGATATCATATCCTGTAACCAGTACGCTTGTAGGATAGAAATACTCAAGATCCTCAGTCTTTTCAGGCCAGCCAAGGGTGGAAAAAGGCCACAAGGCAGAACTGAACCAGGTATCCAAAGTATCTTCATCCTGCTTAAGCTTTCCTCCGCATTTGTTGCAGGATTCCGGTGCTGTTTTTGATACAATTACTTCGCCGCAGTCCTCACAGTAGTAAGCGGGTATCCTGTGCCCCCACCACAGCTGTCTTGAAATACACCAATCCTGAATGTTTTCCATCCAATTATAATAGATCTTCGTGAACCTCTCCGGCACGAATTTTACTCTGCCGTCCCTTACAACCTCTATTGCCGGCTCAGCAAGGGGCTTCATCTTAACGAACCACTGCTTTGAAAGCAAAGGCTCTATTGTTGTGCTGCACCTTTGGCAGTGCCCCACATTGTGCTCATGCTCTTTTGTCTTAACCAACAGTCCCTGGTCTTCCAGGTCTTTAACTATCTGCTTCCTTGCTTCATAACGGTCCAGCCCTTCATATTTGCCGCCCAGGCTGTTTATTGTTCCGTCATCATTAAGTATCCTCGGCATCGGAAGATTGTGCCTCATGCCTACTTCAAAGTCATTGGGGTCATGAGCCGGTGTTATCTTAACTGCTCCGGTCCCGAACTCCATATCGACATACTCATCTTCTATTACCGGTATTTCTTTGTTCATAAGCGGCAGTATCAATGTCTTACCTATAAGGTGCCTGTACCTGTCGTCATTTGGATTAACTGCTACGGCAGTATCTCCCAGCATTGTCTCCGGCCTTGTAGTGGCAATTTCTATATATTCGTCACTGTCCTTTACGGGATACTTTATATGCCAAAAATTTCCTTTCGAAGTGTCATAAATAGTCTCGATATCCGATATGGAGGTCTTGCACTTGGGGCACCAGTTTATTATCCTCTCTCCCCTGTAAATAAGCCCCTTTTCATATAGCCTGGTGAAAACCTCCAAAACTGCATCTGAACAGCCTTCATCCAGGGTAAACCTTTCACGGGTCCAGTCACAGGAGCTTCCAAGCTTTTTAAGCTGGTTCAGTATTCTTCCGCCATATTCATGCTTCCAGTCCCAAGCCATCTCAAGATATTTCTCTCTTCCCAAATCATACTTCGTTTTTCCCTCTTTTGCCAGAGTCTCAACTATCTTAGCCTCTGTAGCTATGCTTGCATGATCCGTACCCGGGAGCCAGAGTGTGCAGTATCCCTGCATCCTCCTCCACCTTATGAGTATATCCTGTATGGTATTGTCCATTGCATGGCCCATATGAAGCTGTCCGGTAATATTCGGCGGAGGTATTACTATGGTATAGGGCTCTTTGTTCTTATCGATCACCGGAGTAAAATATCCTTTTTCCATCCAGTTCTCGTATAATCTCTCTTCTACTTGTTTTGGGTCATAAGTTTTTGCTATGTTTTTTGATTCGTCCATGTTAAATCCTCCTCACAGTTGAATTTGAATTGTGCCGTATTAAAATAAAAAACCCCCGCCCATGTTAAGGGCGAAGGTTATTCGCGGTACCACCTTATTTCCGGCAAACACCGGCTCTTTGAACTGTAACGGGCAGACCCGCCTGATGCTACTCTATTCGCAGCAGGAGCTCAGAAGCTACCTTCAGCAGTGCCGTACCTGGAAAACCTTTCAGCCTGTGGGTTCTCCTCTCTAAAAGGCGGTTAGTGCCTACTCCTCTTCCTCATTGCTGATAATTAATAACATATTATTTATATATATTATTAGAGTTGTGCGGATTTGTCAATATTATTTTTTAATCAGATTTTAACATAAAATGCAGCACTAAATGCCGCCTCTGTTAAGCAACTGATTTCAT
>DAOOJC010000433.1:0-1019 GCA_035384905.1 Acetivibrio sp.
ACAATTCTTACATTTCTTTACATTCTAAATTATTAAGTCATTTTGCAAATTCCTAGAATTATTTTAGATTATTATATTTATTATTTTATTATTATCTTGTTTGCATATTCCTGTTATTATCTATATTGATATAAAATATTAGCATGCTTATACATAAGTTTGCTTATTGACAGTGCTTCGTTATGAGCGTAATATATAAGTAAAGAGTCTTATTGATAGACTGTATACAAATTAATACTGCAAAAATTTAATTCCGCTTTCAAACAAGGCTTGACTCCAAGAGCATAAGCTTGAGGAGGAGAGTATGGCGGTCTGTATTCTGATGCTGAGGATGCTTTTCCGGGGCAGAGGAGATTTGATGGTAGAGAGGTTTTATGCCCTTTGTCAAGGATTTTCCTGTCCATGGCAAAGGGCTTTATGTTTGTAATAACGGGATAAAAAGGAGGGTTTTTAAAATGAATTTTCTCGACAAGTACAAAGAGGACTTTAAAGAATATGATTTGATGGAAAAAGATTTTATCGATGATGATAAAATATGGGAACAACTTAACAAATGGGAAACTCCGGGCAGAGACGATGTGAGAAGTGTACTGAAAAAGGCGGAGAAGAAGATTCGGCTAGAGCCTGAGGAAATGGCTATCCTTATACAAAACAAGGATGAAGAAACCATTAACGAAATGTATGCCCTTGCCAGCAAATTAAAGAGAGAAGTCTACGGAGACCGTATTGTCTTTTTTGCACCCTTGTATATAAGCAACAAGTGTGCTAATAATTGCAAGTATTGTGGGTTCAGAAGAGAAAATAAAATGATTGAGCGAAGGACTCTCACCATGGATGAGATATCACAAGAGATAAGAATCATGACAGGTGAGGGTCAAAAAAGGACTGTGCTTGTTTATGGAGAATCTCCCGAGACGGATATAGATTTTATGTGTGACAGCATCCGCCAGGTATATAACACGAAATGCGGAAACGGTGAAATACGGCGGGCAAATGTGAACTGTGCTCCCCTGTCCCGG
>DAOOJC010000433.1:1029-2007 GCA_035384905.1 Acetivibrio sp.
GAAACTGAAGGAAGTTGGGATAGGTACGTTCCAGGTGTTCCAGGAAACTTACCATCACGAGACATATAGAAAGATGCACCCGGAAGGAACAATTAAGTGGCACTACCGGTGGAGGCTTTATGCCCAGGACAGGGCATTGGATATCGGGCTGGATGATGTCGCCATCGGTGTATTGTTCGGACTTTATGACTGGAGGTTCGAGGCTATGGGGCTTTTATACCATACAATACACCTTGAGGAAAAGTATAACGGTGTTGGTCCTCATACAATTTCGTTCCCGAGGATAGAGCCTGCTATTGGGACCTCTTATGCATCAAACCCGGAATATGCCGTAAGTGATGAGGATTTCAAGAAGCTTGTGGCAATTCTGAGGCTGTCGGTGCCCTATACAGGATTGATTCTTACTGCACGGGAAAAGCCCGAAGTAAGAAGAGAGGTTATTCCCTTGGGAGTTTCACAGATTGATGCGGGAACCAGAATAGGAGTGGGAGGATACAAGAAATCTATGGGCAATATGATGCCGGATAAAGAACAGTTCCAGCTTGGAGATGTCCGAAGTCTTGATGATGTAATACGGGAAACATGCTCAATGGAAAGTCTTCCTTCCTTTTGTACGGCATGCTACAGGGCAGGCAGAACCAGGGAGCATTTTATGGAGGTTGCAAAATCAAGTTTTGTGCATAATTTCTGTATGCCCAATGCCATCCTGACACTTAAGGAGTATCTTTTGGATTATGCTTGCGATGAGACAAAGAAGGCCGGCGAAAAGGCTATAAATAAATATATATCCGCTCTTGAAGATGCGAAAACAAAGCAGTTTGTTGTTGATGCATTGGAGAGAATGGAAAAAGGTGAAAGGGATATCCGGGTTTGACGGAATACCGGTATAAAAGGCTCAAACAATGACCGTTTGAGCCTTTTTATGACTGTGTGCCAGGCATGGCACTAATCTAGCTAGTGAAAGTCTAGCCACGGGTA
>DAOOJC010000434.1:0-2007 GCA_035384905.1 Acetivibrio sp.
AACTCCGGGGCACTGAATTCATACCAGGAGGATATGTTGACTCCTCTCGATTTTGGAATATATTCAAACAATAATTTAACTATTCAGGGTCAAAATGCAAAAATTAACGGAAGTACTCACGCAAATAACGTATTTAAAACCACTGCCTTTACTGTAGCAATTACCGAAAGCTGTTCTGCTTCTTCATTTGAGCTCATAAGTCCATACATGGATATAGACAATTTCATTAACATTGAAGTGCCTATTGAGATGCCGTATTTTCACTCAAAACTGATTAATGAGGCAATTACAAGTGATCAAGTTTACGATCCTGAAGACTTTAAAGGTCCAGGAGGAAACCGCCGGCCTATGCCTGGACAAACCGGTATATATATCGAGTATAAGCAAGCCCAGCAGCGTTTTGAGATTACAGGTAACGGTACTTTAGTTATAGACTCCTGCATGTATTTTAAGTCGGATCTATTTATATCCTTGAATGAAACAAACAACGTCAATGAGGGATTTCTTATCGCAGATGGGAAAATAACCATACAGGGAAGAGACATATATCCCAGAGGACCTAACGACAAATTGTATGTGTACTCCATTAATGGTAATATTGAATTTCAGACCAGTGGATGTACAATCAACGGAATAGCTTATGCTCCGGGTAATCCGTCCAATCCTGGCTCAGGTAATATTATTTTTTCAGGTAATAATAACACTATAAACGGCTCTATTGTAGGAAACGACCTTAATTTTGATGCTGCCGGTCTTACAGTAAATCATGTAGAAAATCAATTTGATTCTGTGGAAAGGAAATATTTCGAGGGCTCAAGTTACTTGAATTCTGTTAAGGATGCAGCCAGAGCTTTTGTTAATCTGTTTAAAGGCTCAAAAACCAAAATGTCTGTTATACAGTACTCGGAGTCTGCAAATAATAATGATTTCAGACTATATGACTTGTCTTCGGAAACAGAGGCGAATCAACTGAAGGAGAGTATTAATAATATTGTACCCGGAACCTCTGGATACAGCAATATGGGAGACGGAATGAGAAGGGCTTACCACATTCTTAACGGTTCTTCCGACAGTCAGGCGGAAAAATATATAATCGTACTTGCTGGTTCCGAACCTAACAGATGGACAAGTTCCAGCAACGTAATTTTGGAACCGAAAACCAATAATGGTGATGCTCAGTATTTAAAACCCGATGAATTACTATACAAATCCGTGGATTATGCAGAGGATATTGGAAACATTATTGCCGGAAGCAATATTGAAGCGTTTTTCATTGACTTTTCAATTGACGGTATTGGGAGTGTCTTAGAGAGTATTGCAGTATCAAGCGGTGCAAAGGTAATAACTGAAACCGGCAAACACTATTACAGAGCCGATAACAGTTTAGAACTCTTGCATATCTTTGACGGTATTCATTCATATGCTGTTTATGACGTTTCACTTAACAATGTAGTATATGAAGAAATACTGCCGATAGGAGTTGTAGCACTCGAAGTGCCTGAATGGATGAGCATAGAGACTTTAGAGATTGACGGAATAACAAGATATAAGGTTTCGGGAACCTTAGACAGTATACCCCTAAACTATGACGGCGGAAAGTATACCTTTAGTGTTGATGGCTTCGATATAAAGGCTCAGTTCTTAAAACCCGGTGAGGTATTGTTTGACGGCAAGGATGCAAAGATGGTCTTTAAAGTTGACTATATAGATTATGATGGTAACCTCAAATCTGAGAATATCGAGATACATCCGCAGAATATGACGGTAAAAGTGACAATGAAGATTGATATAAGCTAACCAAAGGGTGCATTGATTCTTAAACATTTTTCTTAGCATAAAGTATAATACTCACAGGCAAAAAAGAGTCAGGGTAAAAATCCCTGGCTCTTTTTATGTGAAATTTTTGCGGTGAAGTCTCACAACCTCCCAAAATGCATATCTTAATATTAGGTTTCAATCAATACCAGTTATAATTTTATTTCAATGGAGGATGTCAATTATGTCAAA
>DAOOJC010000435.1:0-2006 GCA_035384905.1 Acetivibrio sp.
TTTGCATGGGGCCATAGGTATTGAAGGGTCTTATAACCACTGCCGGCAGCTTATAGGCATACCAATAGGAAAGCACCATGTTTTCCCCTGCAATTTTGCTGCCCGCATAAGGAGAAGCAGGTTTTACGGTATGTTCTTCGGTTATTCCGTTTTCATCGTTTGCCCTGTCATACACCATACAGGTGCTCATGAACACAATTTTGGTATTGTGTTTTCTGCACTGCTCCAGTACATTAAAGGTTCCCACCGTGTCATTTTGAAATGTCGTGCCAGGATCATCGATGCTGTCCTGCACATTAATACTTGCAGCCAAGTGATAGCATATATCAAATTTGTATTCAAAAAGCCTCCTCAGAGTATCAATGTCTTTTATGTCACCCTCAATAAATTCAACAAAGTTGGGGTTGTCAAAAAACTCCTCTATATTTGAGACCTGACCGTTTGAAAGGTCGTCTAAAGCCCAAACCTTATGACCGTCATCCAAGAGCCTCTTAACGACCCAACGCCCAATAAATCCTGCACCGCCTGTAACCAGTATATTCAAATCACATCATCCTCTCTATCTTAAATGATTTTGAATTACCTCTCTGACATTTGAAATCACGTACTCAATATCATCCCTATCCATTTTAGGAAATAACGGAAGAGTTATTATTCTTTCATAAAGCTCCTCTGCCTTAGGACACAAACCTTTATTGTAGCCCAATTGCCTGTAATAAGGGTGGTAATATACCGGAATGTAGTGGACATTTACCCCTATTCCCCTTTCGATGAGCTCTTCAAATATCTGTCTTCTTCCACAATTCAGTCTTTCCAATTTGAGCTTAATAATGTATAAATGCCATGCAGAATTTGTGTTTTCAAGCTGGTATGGTGTTTCTATCGCCTCTGCCCCACCGAAAGCTTCATTATATCTTCCGACAAAATCTCTTCTTTGGGCAAGAAACCTTTCCAACTTATCCAACTGACTGATACCCAGTGCAGCCTGAATATCGGTAATCCTATAGTTATAGCCTAAGCATTGCTGTTCATAATACCATGGGCCTTCATCTTTTAATAAAACATCCTTGTCCCTTGTTATACCATGGGTCCTGAAAAGCGTGAGCTTTTTATATAGTTCTTCATCATTTGTCGTAATTGCTCCGCCTTCACCAGTTGTGATATTTTTTACCGGGTGAAAACTAAAGGTGGTCATATCACCTATGCTCCCGATTTTTCTTCCTTTATATTCTGCCCCAAGGGCATGGGCTCCGTCTTCAATTATTGTGAGATTATATTCTTGTGCTATTTTTTGTATTTCATCCATATCACAAGGCTGACCGGTAAAGTGGACCGGTATGATTGCCTTAGTTTTTTCATTTATCTTAGTCCTTATTTCGTCCGGGTCAATATTGTAGGTTTCAGAATTAATATCGGCAAATATGGGCTTAGCCCCCAGATACAGCACACAATTGGCCGAAGCGGCAAAGGTAATAGGGGATGTAATTACCTCATCGTCCTCTTTTATCCCGGCTGCAAAGCAAGCAGCATGAAGTGCCGCAGTCCCGTTTGAAACGGCAACGGCATACTTGGCTCCGGTGCACTGTGCCAACTTATCTTCAAATTCCTTTATTTTAGGTCCGGTGGTTAAATAATCGCCTCTTAATACTTCGGTGACAGCTTTAATATCATCCTCATCAATCCACTGCCGCCCGTAAGGTATGAATTTCTTTTCCAACCTCTTATCCATATGTATTTCTCCCTGTCAAAATAAAATTATCATTCCTCAATAATTTATTTCAAGCCCAAAAGCAGAAATTTCAAACGTGAGCATTATTAAAGGCGTCTTCCAATATACTGAAGGAAAACACCTCTATATCCAAGCCCTTGGATATGCCTTTGATCAAAACTAATCCCTGAATCGGTCACCAGTTTATAGTTGTTACTCATATAAAAGTCAATCTTATCATTAAATATTACAGAGTCTGTTAAAGGGCAATCCGGCGTTACGCGTACTACCTCATCAA
>DAOOJC010000436.1:0-1996 GCA_035384905.1 Acetivibrio sp.
GAAGAAAATTACTGTTTTAGCTTTATGTATAATGCTGCTGGTTGGATGTAATGATAATTTACCGTCGGATAATAAATCAATTACCTCAACACCTGATAAGGTACAAAACACTGCTGAGGTGTCAAAAAGTGAAGAGGAAGTTCTTCTTGAAAATTTCATGGAAGATACCTCCGTTCCACAAGATGTAAGAAATGATCTGATTGAGGCTATGCACGGAAATACAACCAAACAAGACAGTATTTCGTATGAGGATTTCAATTTCAAATATGAAGTCTTTAGCAGTATAGACGGCGATAAGGAAATTTCAAAAGCCGAGTGTTATTTTAATGTTGCATTCTTGTACTTCAATGGTGATGAGAATTCAAAATTTACGGTTGATAAAGAAAAGGCTCTTAAATGGTGGAAGCTTTCTTCCGATAACGGCTTTTATCTGGGTGCTGTCTATGCAGGTGATATACTTATAGAAGGGGATGGTATGCCCCGGGATTATTCCAAGGCTTTTGATTTTTATCAAAAAGCTCATGAGCTCAGTGAAAACGGTATTGTATATGAAAGGCTTGGCGACTGCTATTACTTTGGATACGGAACTCAAGAGGACAAAAATAAGGCATATGAATGCTATTTAAACAGTGCTTTTGGTGGGGATTCTCAAGGACTCTACAAACTACTCAAGATGACAGATGAAGGTTATGGAAATGTCGATAAATTGCTGCTTTCAAAGGCAGCCAGCAGCATTGATTACGACAGTGGATATTTTGAAGTTGCATATGGCGATATTGACAGCTATAAAATGAGAGACGATAAAAAGGCGGCGGTTGAACGTTTGACTGAATATTGGGATAAGGAAACAGACCCTGCAGTTAAAGGAATGAAAGCCTCGAATCCATCGAACAAATGGTTTTCGTCTGATTATCTCAACGAAATCAAAAAAACCGTGTATTCTTATTCATATTATGGATTTGTTGAAGAGAAAGGTGTTATACCCAACCTAACTTTAGAAGAAGTCAATTCTAAAATAAAGGATGTGGAAAGTGAAGAAAATCCTTTGTATTACACCCTGAAAGCTTCATGGGGACACCGGGGATTCTATGAATATGATTTTACAGGGGACGGCAAAACTGAACTATTCTTTAACGTTAACTCCGGTGCAGGAGGTGCATTTATGGCTGACGGAATTGTTATACTCAACTTGAATGAAGACGGAAAATATGAATATTTAACTGATAATTACGGCTATGCACTTCGTGACGGGGTCCGGCTTGTTCAGTATGGCGGCAAATATTATTTTCTTGCGAATCCTTTTTCCGATTTCGGTGATGCACCATACGACATGGATGCTTTTATTTTTGATGAGAAGGGTGATTGGCACAGTGTCAGTTTAATTTGCAAGGACTATAAGGCAAAAAAAGTTGTAAGCTCTAAGGATGATGACTATATATCAAAGCACAAGCTTGAGGACTTTTTGGAGACTGCCGAAAAAGAGGCAGAGTCAGCTATCATGGCCACAAGGGAGCATAGGGTATATAAGCAAGAAAGGCTAAAGGAAATTAATTTTTCTAAAGAAAAGGAACAGCTTGAAAATAATTATCTTTCAGGAGAAAGTGGAGTTGACGGATATTTCGAGGCAGACATTAACAATGACGGCAAAATGGAGTTTATTAAAATTGGCCATTTGATCAGCGACGAAGGAAAGTACTATTACGATATCAACTGTTTTGATGTGTTTTCGGATAAAGAAGATATGGAGAACAATGCTGTTCCTATAAATAAAACGGACATATCCAACTTTGACTACTTTGGACTATTGTCCATTGGCAATCTATATGGTGGTTACTTACCCATCAGCTCAAAACTTGTTCAATTTTGGACTCAAATATATGGCAATAAAACCTATTGCATGGCTGTCACAAAACAAGAAAAGCTTTATACACTCCAGGTATATATAATTTAGGAATTTGCAAAATGACTTAATAATTTAGAATGTAAAGAAATGTAA
>DAOOJC010000437.1:0-1996 GCA_035384905.1 Acetivibrio sp.
TCGGATCGGTTACCACCGGTATCAAAAGGTGCGGTATACCATTATATATACCCAGTTCAACCACCTTGGGATCCACCATCAAAAGCTTGACATCATTGGGTGACGCATTAAACAAAAGGCTTATGATAATGCTGTTAATGCAAACGCTTTTTCCCGAACCTGTTGCACCGGCCACAAGTAAATGAGGCATTTTTGCTATATCCGCCACCATATTCTTGCCCGATATATCCTTTCCCAGTGCAAAGGCAAGCTTGGATTCATTTTCTTTAAATTCTTTAGAATCCAAAACCTCCTTTAAAAAAACCGGTACCATCTCCTTGTTGGGAACTTCAATCCCAATCGCCGCCTTGCCGGGTATTGGAGCCTCTATCCTAACCCCCGATGCCGCAAGATTTAATGATATGTCATCAGAAAGGTTCACAATTTTGCTAACCTTAACCCCCGGACTGGGCTGGAGCTCATACCGGGTAACTGCCGGACCCATACTTACATTTACAACCTTGGCATCCACCCCAAAGCTTTTCAAAGTCTCTTTAAGCTTCTTCGCTCCCCTTATGGCAGCACTCCTGTAATCCAACTCGTTTTTTGTGCTCTGCCTGTTTTCATCCAATAGTCCGGTGTGGGGAAAAACATACTCAAAATCCAACCTGGGCATTGAGGAAACTTCCCGGTTGACACTGTCGGTCATTGCTTCCACATTACTGCCTTCCGTATTTTTCTTCTTTAAATCCTTTACAACAGAATCAGAGGATTGTGCTACAACTTCATTATTATTCGTATTCACACCTAAAGAGCCCACATTGTGCTGTTCATTAGCCTTCTCATCCTTTTTTTCTTTCAGGTTCACAACCTTGGGGAGTTTTTTTCCGTTCATTACAATATCTATTTCAGCCTCAGGGTCATCCTCGCCCTCTTCAATAATTTTTTCTTTTATCTCATTGCTGCTAATCTTCAGTCTGGCTTGAATTTTACTGACAATCCCGACAATATCATCTTTAAGCCTTAAAAATATCCCGGCTATTGAGACATTTGTAATCAGAATAATATCAATTACCGCAATAGTCGTAAGAATAATTATTGTACCCAGATTTTTGAACACAAGTAAAAAGGGTATGCTTATTATTCCGCCCAGAATACCTCCGCCATGCATGGCAATACCGTCACTGTAAAACTTCTTCAGGCATCCCGCAATACCCATATTTACATAATCCTGTTCATTGTAATAGAATGTCTGCAGCATTGCAGTCATGATCAGAAGCAAACCCAAAAGGTAAATTGCTTTCATGTTCACCTTATGAGTGTTTTTCTTAAATATCACAAGCACCGAATAGACAATTAACAAAGGAGGAATTATGTATCCCGGTAAACCCACAAGCCCCATAATAAAGCTTTTTATAAATACACCAAATACACCGATAGAGTTTTCAAGAATAAAGCTCAATAGAGCCATAATACTCACTGCCAGTATTATGATACCTATAATTTCATTGTTGTATTTTCCGATAGTGCTTTTCTTTTTGGAAAACTTCTTCTTCTGTACATTTCTTACTTTCAATTTTACACCCCCACATACCGCCCTCATAAACCACAGCTTATACAATATATCAAACAGGTTGTGTTTAGTATTTTATTGATATTTTATTTATCCGCTACTTAATAAATATAACATATCACAGCGGCGGCTGCAATGGATTCCAGATTCTTACGACTAATAATTCCCTTATATAACCTATCAATCCCTTTCCAATGTTATTGGAAATTCAGCGAAACCTCTGCTTCATTCTTCGATAGATACTGCCGCTCCAAATATGCCGTTTTAGCGGAAGGACAACTCGTTCCCCAGGATTATGCTTCCAGGCATGAGCTTTGGATTCAAATAAGCCTTTGGTGAAGTGCTGATAACCCTTTCAATTCTATATCTGTTGTTGGAAAGAGGCACTACCACAACCTTTTCCCCCAAATAATTCAACTCAAGATTATTTTGATCAGCCCATTC
>DAOOJC010000438.1:0-1987 GCA_035384905.1 Acetivibrio sp.
TATAATTCTTACAGCAATTGCACTTGCAAGTGACATCAGGCATTATAAGATCAGAAACAAGCTCACATTTACGTTTATGCTTATTGGTCTTGTGACCGGATTTGTACTTGATGGAACGGATGGACTTTTCGATTCTTTTCTTGGTATTGCCGCCCCTTTTGTCATTCTAATCCTTTTATACGCATTACGAATGCTGGGTGCGGGAGATATTAAGCTTTTTTGTGCAATTGGTGCAGTTATGGGATTTGGAGAAGGGATTCAAATTATGGCATACTCGTTTCTTGCAGGAGGAGTCATTGCGGCGATTATTATTATAGCCGGTAAAAATGCCAAAAGAAGATTTTTATATATGTTCAACTATCTGAAATGTACATTTCTTTCAAAGAGCATACAGCCCTATACGGATTTTGAGCAGAAGGATGATAAAGCAAAATTTAAAATGGCATATGCAATAGGGTGCGGGGTCATAATTTTTATAGCGGTGGATATATTATTGAAATAATGGTTTAATTGAAGTAAAATAATCATATTAAATACTTTGGTTATATCTTTTTTTAAAATTGTGCATTTTTTTCACGGTTTTTTAGCCAAAGTATGTATTAGTGCTGGTGAATGCATCTTTGCTATTAGTTTAATGTGAAATTTAAGGGATGAGTGTCTTATGAAAAGGTTGGCAGATGATATACTGGCTAAAATCGGCTGCAAGAATACAAAACCCAGAAAGACGGTTATAGAAGTGCTGGAAAGCACCGATAATCCTCTTTCGGCGGAAGATATATTTTTGCGTATAAAGGAACTTGGTGAATCTGTCAACCTGTCTACGGTTTATAGGACCCTTGATCTTATGGAAAACAAATCTCTTGTCAGCAAAACCGTTATGAGCGACGGCAAGGCAAGGTATGAGCTGACTGTGGACGGGCATCGGCATCATCTGGTCTGTACTAATTGTCACAAATCGGTTCCGATAGATTTTTGTCCGTTGGAGAAACTGGAGAAGGATATAGGCGAAAAAAATGATTTTGATATAACGGGGCATAAATTGGAGATATATGGACTATGCCCCAAGTGCAAGAAAGAATAAACCGGTGAGTTAAAAGGAGCTGTCTTCTACAATGCTTAAGGCAGTTCTTTTTTATTAGTGGGATTTCACGAAGTGAAATGACCAAAAAGCGATGGGGGCTCGATGCCCCCGGAGCTTTTATTGCCTTACGAAGTGCATTTCTTTATTCTAAAGACTATTGACTAAAGAGCAATAATCAATATATAATTGTTTTAAATGCAAATGATTTGCATTTGAAGTAAAGTGTTTAATCGAATACTTCGATGGATATAATTGGCTGTAAGTAACATTTTACAGAAGGGATGTTTTATAATGAAAAAAAATATTTCGATGAAATTTTATTTATTGGGTATTGTTACTATAATGCTGATAATGCTTTTAATATCCGCAGGATGTTCTGGCAATCTTGATGCTGACAGTCAGGGCAGCGATGACAGAATCAGTGTGTGTACAAGTTTTTATACCATGTATGATTTTGCAGGAAAAATCGGCGGTGACAGAATAAGGCTCACCAATATTATTCCTGCAGGTACCGAGCCGCACCACTGGGAACCGTCTCCAAAGGATATTCTTGCGATTGAAAAGGCGGATGTTTTTATATATAATGGTGCAGGCATGGAGCCTTGGGTGGAAAAGGTACTCGGTTCCATCAGAAATAAAGACATTGAGGTTGTAGAAACATCAGAGGGAATAGAGCTTTTGAAAGGGGAACATTCCCATGATGAAGAGCAGGAAGGCGGGGAAGAAAACATAGAGGCAGAAGGTCATGATTCTGGGGAATATGACCCGCATGTCTGGCTGGATCCCCTTATGGCCAAGAAGCAGATGGAAGCAATAAAGGATGCATTGGTAAAGGTTGACCCTGAAAACGCTGATTATTATCAAAAGAACTTTGACGATAATGCCAATAAACTTGATGAACTGGAT
>DAOOJC010000439.1:0-1983 GCA_035384905.1 Acetivibrio sp.
TATGTTTAGAACAGGGTTACTGAAAATAAACTTATTGTATATTCTCATATATACTGTACATCGGAAGCAGAACACTTAAAACAATAACCGTAACAATACCTGCCAATATTAAAATAATCAATGGCTGTAACAATGTCGTCAATCTCTGTATAGAGGTTTCAACTTCTTCATCGTAAAAATCAGCCGACTTCTCAAGGGAATAATCTAGATTACCGGATTCTTCCCCTACTCTCATCATTGAAATGAGCATTGGCGGAAAGTACCTGAGATTCTTTAAGGGTTGCGTCAAACCTTTTCCCATCTTTATTTCATCAATAACACCACTTATCCGCTCCGATATAACAACATTACCAAGAACCTTTTGAGTAATCTGCATTGCTTGTATGAGGAGTACTCCGCTTGATATGAGAGTCCCCAGTGTACGGGCAAGCCTGGCGGTTGTAATATTTTGTACCAATCCACTAACCACAGGCAACTTTAATGCTATAGAAGAAATAAGCCTTTTACCGTTATAAGTTCTAAGATAAGAAACAAGAAAAAGTACAAGTCCAACTATAGCTCCAATAATTGCCCACCACCATTTGACAAAAAAGCGGCTGCTACCCATAACTATCTTCGTTATCAATGGCATTTCTACATTTAAACTCCCCAGTGTATCTGAAAAAACAGGTAATACTCCAACCATAAGAACAAATATAACCGCTATGGAAATAACACATACAATAATCGGATAAAGCATAGCACTTCTGATACTGCGGTTTAATTTATAGTCTTTTTCATACTGGCCGGCAAGTCTCACAAAAACTTGGTCAAGCTGACCGCTTACCTCACCGGCTTCAATCATATGCATAGTTATCTCTGGAAAAATCCTTTCATGCTGCTTCATTGCACTGGAAAGAGACAATCCTCTCTGTATATCATCATATATATCATTTAAAACGTCCCTCAATGTCCTGTTGGTCGTCTGTTCTCTTAATACATCCAATGCTCCGGCAATCGGAACACCGGCCTCCAATATTATTGCAAACTGTCTGAAGAATATTGCTAAATCCTTAAGCTTTACTTTAGGCTTAAAAAAGCTGATCTGACTTACATCAGTAAAAGCATTTTTTTCCGTTATCTCAATAGGGGTATACCCCTTTTCCTGCAAAAGGCTCCTAAGGGCATCTTCGCTATCTATTTTGGTCTCACCGGCTATAATCCTACCGGACTCGGTCTTAACCTTATACACATAATGCTTCAGCTTCATCTACACTAACCCCCAAATGATATTGAACACTTATCCTGTTTTTTTATTTAATAAAGAAACCATTAAATTAGCAATAACACTAACAGTAATTATTGTGTAGTCCTTTGAATGTGGTTTGATGAGATATTACAGATATATTAACATAATAGAACAAATCAAAACTCATTGTTTTCAGGCTTATTTTAGATTCCTATAATATTTTACCGGTCGAAAAAGTTGAAACTAAAATCAGATATGTAATCAATCATTCCAACCTCCCAAATTAATTCACACCAATCCAACAAAATAATATTATCAAAAATTATCTTTAAGTCATTGTAATATATAACATTCTTATCTTTAATTACTACTTAAATATATTATATTACACTTTCCCAATAAAAGCTAGTATTTTTTTTATTTTGATAGTAATTTTCTCAAATTATCCATGTCGACAGAGTACTGGCAAGCAGTCTCATAGTCAATTAACTCCTGCTTGTATAAATCTGCAAGACAACTGTCCATAGTATACATACCAAACTGGGAACCGGTCTGGATACATGTATTTATTTGGTGGGTACGGCTCTCACGTATAAGGTTTGCAATAGCAGGAGTCCATACCATGGTTTCAGTAGCAAGAACACGTCCCTTATTGTCAGCCCGCCTTAAAAGCTGTTGAGATATAATACCCATAAGGACTGTTGAAAGCTGGGTTCTGACCTGTGCCTGCTGATGCGGTGGAAAAACGTCAATTA
>DAOOJC010000440.1:0-1976 GCA_035384905.1 Acetivibrio sp.
ATTTAGCGGAATTAATTAACTAATTAGTGTGTTTACCCACACAAAATAGCGAAGCACCTAAATTATAAGGGGAAATATTAAATGGACAGTTATTAATACTTCTTTCTTTTTGACGAAGAGGGGATTTTTAAATCACAACGGTACTTTGCCACAGTACGGCGGGATATTTCAAGTCCTTCTTTCTTTAAGATATCAACTATTTGACTATCGCTCAAAGGATGCTTCTTATCCTCAGAATCTATTATACCTTGTATCTTTTTCTTAATACTGTTGCCTGTGATTTCTTTCCCTGATGCAGCTAAAACCCTTGGAGGAAAGAAATATTTCATATCAAAAACTCCCCATGAGCATTGCAAATATTTACCGCTGACGGTTCTGCTCACGGTGGATTCATGGATATCAAGCATAGCAGCAACCTCTTTCATTGTAAGAGGCTTTATATAGCCCTTTCCCTTTTTAAAAAACTCAATCTGACTGTTCACTATATGCTCCGATACCCTGATAAGTGTGTTCTTTCGTTGCTGTATGCACTTTATCAACCAGGCTACACTGTCTATTTTTGATTGAATAAATTTTTTTGCCTCGATATTTATATCCTCTTTCAATACCTTCTTATAGTAACTGCTTATGGTTATAGGAGGTGTGGACTCTTCATTAATAAGCACCTCAAACCTGTCGTTAATTTCCTTTACAGTAACATCGGGAATAATGTATTTGACACCGTCAAGTCCATAAAATTCCCTGCCGGGTCTTGGCTCCAAGGTTTTAATAAACTCCAGTACCTCGGCCACTCTTTTTATACTGAGGCCTGTTTCTTTTGCGACTGCGGATAATTTATTATCAGCCAGCCCATCCAAGTGGTTCATGACTATGTTTAGTATATCCCTGTCCTGTATTTCCATCTGATTCAACTGTATCAAAAGGCATTCCTTCAAATTTCTTGCACAAATACCCGGTGGGTCAAAAGTTTGTAACAGATTTAGGTTTTTTTCAACCTTGCGGATAGGAATGTTAAAAAAAGCAGCCACCTCGGAAAGATTTATGCAAAGGTACCCATTGTCATCAACATTGTCTATCAAATACTCAGCTATTTCTATATCTATTTCACTCATGGACAGGGCATGAAGCTGAAGAAGCAGGTGTTCTTTCAAAGACAATCCGACAGCGGAAGTATCTAAAAACACTCTGCTGACACGGTTCTCTGAATCGTCATGCCTAACCCCTGCATCATAATAATTATCATTTTCCAGCTCTTCAGTCTCCTCTTGAGTCTCTGAGAAAGGAGAGTTCATCTCCAAAGCAGGATTTGTCTCCATTTCCCTAAGGATATATTCCGACAATTCCTGTGAATTCATTTTAAGTATTTCAATCGCTTGCCTTAACTGGGGTGTAAGTATTATTTTCTGCGATTGGATAAGACTTAAATCAAAATAAAAGTCCAATTTACTCGCCATCCTTTAAAATTATTCAAGCCGATACCAATACAAAAGTTTTACTAATCTCTATCTCTACAATACCTGGTTTATCAGAAAAACCACCGAATACAAAACATACAATAACAGGCTCATAAATACCGGCCAATGCCGCACCACTGATGTAATATCTTTTATTATGCTTGTTCTTGAGGGCTTTAATTCACATCTGCCCCTTGTTGTTTTATGAAAACAAAAGAGCAAAAACGCCATAACAACAAAACAGATTATTCCAAAAGTCGCCACTGCTATAAACTGATCCTCGGTTATCATTGCACTATCCCCAATACCTGCCCAACTACGGGAAAAATACTGTACCAGCACTGACAGCAAGTTGTTTGCAAAGTGTGCCAACATACCGGCAAATATGGAATCGGTTCTGATTACATAATATCCTATAAGCATCCCCAAAAAGATAGGTCCTGTAAGGTTTTTAACATCAAAATGGAAAATACCGAACAGTATGGATGAAATCACCACAGCACTTATAGAACCTCTGCTTTC
>DAOOJC010000441.1:0-1971 GCA_035384905.1 Acetivibrio sp.
CGGGAATTTGCGGTTTTGGTATGGCAGCCGATATTACATTTAAGAGCATCGACAGTAACGCAGAACACTGCAGCTCTATCAAAAACATGTTTATTGAAAGGCTGAAAGATGAAGTTGAGGATGCTGTTGTCATATCCCCGGAAAACTCGTCCCCTTATATTTTGAATGTTTCGTTTGCCGGTATTCGTGCAGAGGTACTTTTACACCATTTGGAGGCAAGGAACATATTTGTGTCCACAGGATCCGCCTGCTCTTCAAGAAAGCATGTTCACAGTCATGTGCTCAAGGCAATGGGAATCAAAACCGAGCTGATTGAAGGAGCAATAAGGTTGAGTTTCTCATCCTTTAACACACAGGAGGATATAATAGAAACTGTGGAAGCTATAAAAGATATATTACCGAAGATCAGAATTAAGCGTGGAGGAAGAAAATGAAAAAGGTTATTTTGATAAGATACGGGGAAATACTTCTAAAAGGGCTGAACAGGTCTATGTTTGAAAATAAGCTTATAAGCAACATTAAAAGGTCTGTTCATAAACTGGGCAAGGTAACTGTGAGAAAGTCTCAGGCAAGAATATACATTGAGCCGGATGAAGACAGCTATAATTTTGATGAGGCAATGGAGCTTATTTCAAAGGTTTTTGGAATTGTTTCGGTGAGTCCGGTATGGAAGATAGATTCCGATTATAATACCATTAAGGAATATTCCGTTAAAATGGTGAAGGACTTGGTGGAAAGAAAGGGGCATTCAACCTTTAAGGTGGAGACAAAAAGAGGAAATAAGCAGTTTCCCATGGATTCCCCTGAAATAAGCAAAGACTTGGGAGCACACATACTTAAAAGCGTTCCCGGATTGAGTGTGGATGTTAAGAAACCTCATTTTATTCTGTATGTGGAGGTGCGGGATTTTACCTATATTTATTCGGAAATAATTCCTGCGGTTTGCGGTATGCCAATAGGGACCAATGGCAAGGCACTGCTTTTGTTGTCGGGAGGTATTGACAGCCCTGCGGCAGGTTGGATGATAGCTAAAAGAGGTGTTGAGATAGATGCGATTCATTATTATAGCTATCCCTATACCAGTGAAAGGGCTAAAGAGAAGGTTATTGAGCTGACGAAAATTCTTGCTTCCTATTGTTATAGTATAAACCTTCACATCGTTCCCTTTACCGACCTTCAGATGGAGATTTACGAGAAGTCCCCCCATGAAGAGCTTACCATAATTATGAGAAGGGTAATGATGCAAATAGCCGAAAAGATAGCCGAAAAAACTGGTTCATTGGCATTGGTTACCGGTGAAAGCGTGGGACAGGTGGCAAGCCAGACAATACATAGTCTCGCGGTAACAAATGCAGCGGTCAGTATGCCTGTTTTCAGACCTTTGATTGGAATGGATAAGAATGAGGTGGTGAATATTGCAAAGAAAATAGGTACCTATGAGACATCTATTCTTCCTTATGAGGACTGCTGTACGGTTTTTGTTGCCAAACACCCTGTGACAAGGCCAAAACTTGACAGGATAATGCTTTCGGAAAGCAAATTGGATCTTGACGCACTTATAGAGAAGGCGATAGAAAACACTGAAGTGATAACGGTAACGGCAGAATAACAATTGAATATAAAAATAATGGATGTATGTAATATTATATTAAATTGCAACAATATCTATATAGTAGATAAGCTTTGAAGCATTTACTTACGTAAAGAAGGTATGGATATGTTTGTTGCAATAATTTCAAAACATAAAATTAAGATAACATTAATTATAAGTGTTTTGCTTTTGACAATAACGTTCTTTCTGGCACGGATTATTATTATATTGAATGAAGACACCTTTTACAAGGGCGTTATGGTGGAAGGTATCGATGTATCGGGGCTTGGCAAAAGCCAGGCAAAAGAACTGGTAGAAAAAAAGATAAACAGGATAATTGCTGAAAACAGTATTCTTTTGCACTATGAAGGCCAGACATG
>DAOOJC010000442.1:0-1965 GCA_035384905.1 Acetivibrio sp.
GTACGGTTCAACGAGAGGGAAATAATTCTTAGCAATTATTTCTCTACTCTATTAGAAGGTGTTGAATGAAATAAAAGCTTTAAGCGAGGGGGTGCTCGATAGCCTTGAGCTTTTATTAATGGGATTTCACGAAGTGAAATGACCCAAAGGTGAGAGGACTTGAGTGAAAAACTCAATGTTCCCGAATTATCAATGTTTACTATATATTTTACTGAACCACCCAGCGTATTAATCCAATATTAAACGGATTAATCATATCGGGGTGATAAGGAATGACCCTGAAAGTATAGCCGTACTCTCCGCCTTCAAACAATGTTATGTTTGCAGAGTAGGTATACGTTCCGTCAGCATTTTTTTCCTTTAATTCCATATCGATAATTTCTGCATTTTCAATAGCATTATTATTGCCAATGCTGCCGCAATAAACTTGTACCTTAACGCTCGAAGGCTCAAGACCGCCCAGGCTTACATATGCATTAATCGGAATTGTTTCTCCGGATATAAAACTTCTTTCCTTCAAATGGTTTGCAGTTTTATCTGCAAGTATCTGTACCTGCGGCCATAACTGCTCAACACGCTGTTTCCAATCGGAAAGGCTGGTGGCAAACTGATAGTTGCTGGACATTATCTTGTCATGCCTGTTCATGGATGTAATGTAATACTTGTTTGTATAGTCCTGAACCATCCTGTGGGTACTGTACCTGTAAGTATTGGATTTTATCGATTCCTTCATTACAGCGACCCATTTTTCAGGTATGCCTTTCTCATTCCTTTCAAAGAAGGCAGGAATAATAAGTTTCTCCAGTGTATTATAAATAGATTCACTGTCGGCATTGTCCTGATGATACTCATTGTCATAGAAGGTATCATCTCCAATAACCCAACCGTTTTTGCCATTATAGCCTTCGCACCACCATCCGTCGAGTATGCTGAAATTGATAATGCCGTTGATGCATACCTTCTGTCCGCTGGTTCCGCTGGCTTCAAGAGGTCTTCTTGGGTTGTTGAGCCAGATATCCACTCCCTGAACCATGTTTCGGGCAAGGGTCATATTGTAGTTCTCGATAAGAATTACCTTTCCGATAAAACCTTCCTGCCTTGCTATATCGTTAATGTGCTTGATGATTTCATGAGCAGGACCATCGGCAGGATGAGCCTTTCCGGCGAATATTATCTGCATGGGTCTTTGGGGATCATTCAGAAGTTTTTGGATGCGGGCAAGATCCCTGAAAATCAGGTTTGCCCTCTTATATGTGGCAAATCTCCGGGCAAATCCGATGGTCAATGCATTGGAATCAAGCAGAGTGTCTACTTCTCTGATTCTCTCAATAGAATCGCCGTTGGACATCCTTTGCTGCTTCAGCTTTTCCCGAATGAAAGCTATCATCTTTGTTTTAAGGACACAGTGAGTTTTCCATAAATCCTCGTCCGGGATATCGTCAACCTTATCCCAGGTTTCCTTTTCGTAAAGACGGTCTTCCCAGTCTTTATCGAGATACTTGTCATACAGGAGCTTGATACTCGGAGACAACCAGGTAAGGGTGTGGATACCGTTGGTAATGTGTCCTATCGGCACTTCATCCTCAGGGATACCGGACCAGACATTTTTGAAAATATTCCTCGATACGGCACCGTGAAGCTCACTGACTCCATTTTTCTGCCCCGAAAGTGTCAGGGCAAGAACTGTCATATTAAAGTTTTGGTGATCTCCTATTTTAAGTCCGAGATCTAAAAACTCATGTTTACTAATACCCAAAGAAGGCCAGTAGTTGCCGAAATACCTGTCGATCATCTCCAATGGGAACACGTCATTTCCGGCCGGTACGGGTGTATGCGTCGTAAATATGACAGAGGAAGAAATTATTTCTTTTGCCTGCTTAAAAGGTAAGCTCTTGTTCTGTACCAGTTTTCTTATAAGTTCAAGACCCAGAAAAGCGGAGTGTCCTTCATTCATGTGATATACGG
>DAOOJC010000443.1:0-1947 GCA_035384905.1 Acetivibrio sp.
ATACCGCCCGTATATTTGCTATGATATTTGACAAGCTAAACCTGACAGCTTTTATTCCGGTGAAAATCAAGCACAAGTATAATAAACCGAAGAAACTATCCGGTACAGTGCAAAATAAACTTTCTGCCGAAAATAAATGTGAATAGATTGATAGTAATACATAAAACCTTCGCAATGTTTATTCCACAATTTCACTCGATTAAATAATATGTTATCCATCCATTCCACTGCACAGAATTCTTTTAGCTTTTTGGACCTCTTTCTCATCAGGTTCCCTTACACCTTCAAGCTCATACTTCTGTCCAAGCTTTTCCCACTTATATGCTCCCATGCTGTGATAAGGCAAAACTTCGACCTTCTTTACAGTCTTAAGGCGGCCAATGAATTGTGCTGCCAGTTTGAGGTCCTCCTCATCATCAGTATATCCGGGAACAAGTACATATCTTATCCAGACAGGAATCCCCTGCCCATCTACATATTCTGAAAATTTTAATATTTTTTCATTGGATACCCCGGTAATACGTCTGTGTTTTTCCTCAACAGCATGCTTTATATCGAGCAAAACAAGATCGGTATACCGCAATAATTCCTCTACCTTCTCAATATCGGCAAAACCGTTGGTATCCAGGGCTGTATGCACGCCCATGCCCTTTGCAAGCTTGAAAACCTCTGTTACAAATTCAGCCTGCATAGTCGGCTCTCCACCTGAAACGGTAATTCCTCCACCGGAAAACCTTATATAGTCTATGTATTTTTTCATTTCGTCGATTATTTGCGAAGGAGTATATTCCTCTCCTCCCCCGGCATCCCATGTATCTCTGTTATGGCAATATAAACAGCGAAGGGGGCAACCCTGCATGAAAACCACAAACCTTATACCCGGTCCGTCAAGTGTCCCAAAAGACTCAAATGAATGTATTCTTCCCTTAATAGTCATTGCCCCCACCCCCGCATTTATATTTTCTCATGAATAGTCCTGTTGATAACGTCAAGCTGTTGTTCTCTTGTAAGCTTTATAAAGTTTACCGCATAACCCGATACCCTTATGGTTAGCTGCGGATATTTTTCAGGATGTTCCATGGCATCAAGAAGAGTTTCCTTCTCAAACACGTTAACATTTATATGATGACCTCCTTGACCGAAATATCCGTCAAGCATAGCCTTAAGGTTGTTTATCCTAGCTTCCTCATCCCTTCCCAGGGCTTTGGGAATTATTGAAAATGTATAGGATATACCGTCCTGAGCATATTCATAAGGGAGCTTTGATATACTGTTTAAAACAGCCAGTGCTCCTTTTATATCCCTTCCGTGCATAGGATTTGCCCCCGGTGCCAAGGGTTCGCCCGTTTTTCTTCCATCCGGTGTGTTTCCCGTCTTTTTGCCGTAAACCACATTTGAGGTAATTGTGAGAATAGACAGTGTCGGCATTGCCCCACGATATGTCCTCTGTTTTCTAAGCTTATCCATAAATTTTTTAACTATGCCTGTGGCTATATCGTCAACACGGTCATCATTATTACCGAACTTAGGGTAATCTCCCTCCACCTCATAATCGACAACCAGATTGTTTTCATTTCGTATGGGCTTCACCTTCGCATATTTTATGGCACTAAGGGAATCTGCCACAACAGACAACCCTGCAATACCGCAGGCCATTGTTCTGAAAACTTCCCGGTCGTGAAGCGACATCTGCAGTTTTTCGTAGGCATATTTGTCATGCATATAGTGTATTATATTAAGCGTGTTTATGTACAGCCTTGCAACCCAGTCAAGGACCATATCAAAACGCTTCATTACATCATCATAATCGAGATATTCGGTATCTATTGCCGCAAACATCGGTGCAATCTGGTCACCTGTCATTTCGTCCTTTCCGCCGTTAATAGCATATAGAAGTGCTTTCGCAAGATTGCATCGGGCACCGCAGAACTGCATTTGTTTTCCGAT
>DAOOJC010000444.1:0-1939 GCA_035384905.1 Acetivibrio sp.
TTTGTGTAGGAAAGACATGGCTTCTCCTTGTCCTCTTTAACATAAATGAGGACTGTCATATCATCAATGGGGCTTCCGTATACGTTCTTAGCAGTGCCCTTTACTGTAAATTCGTCACCTCTTCTTGCAGTGCCGTCGGCAAATACTATATCGGTCACCGTCTCTATCGGAGGTGTATAGAAGGGCTCATAAGCAAACACATCCATCGGTACCCATCCATAATCTTTAAATTTTATTTCAGGGTAAATATATACCTGATCTGCATAAACCACCTGATACGGAACCTGCTCCATAAGCCTGTAACCCATTGCTAGCCTGCAGGGAATACCGGCAGCCCGCAAAAGAAAAGTATAAGCAGACACGAAGTCCAGATAATTTCCTACTTTTTTATACTTCAAAAATTCTGTAATTCCATCCGTATTTTTATAATTATTCTTAACATTATTACTTAAAGTATAGTTATTCAGTAAATACTGTTCAACAGAATAAATAACATCGTAATCACTGCTGCATCTCTCCGTCACCTCATCAACGATTGAATCGATATATTCATTGACGGAAATCTCGTAGGGGTAATCATCATCCGTTTCAGCATAAATAAGATCTATTTCTGAGGGAGCCTTCTCATACTCCATTTCATAGAAATCCTCAACAATCCCCTCTGAATAATAAGTACCCGAGTTTTGATATTCCAATATGCTCAGATCATAAATCATTTTAAAATTGCCCGACAATACCGGCATATAACCCTTCGAAGGCTCAATGGGCTTAATTTTTACGGAGTTGTCCTCATAATTTCTGCCCTTATCAACTCCAAATTCAAACTTCTCCAACGGTTCTTCCTGAGCCATAATCCAACGGTTATTATTATAATTCTCCATAACCATTACCTTCAAAAAAGGATAGTTCGGCTTGCCCAAGACCTCAAAAGCAGCAATATGAGGCCGCTTTTCATCACCCATCACAATGGTTTTACCCGGTCCTTGCATCCCGAAAGGCATATCCGGCAATGCGTTATCTCCTGAAATGTCTATATTGGGAATATCCGTGGGAATATTGCCATCCTGCGGCATACCGCCTCCTCCGGATATAATGCCGTTATTTCCTCCTCTTCCTTGAATCCGGTTATCAGGCATATCTCCACCGTTATAGTCCCCATCAAGACTACCACGTTTTTTTTCTTCACGCCTTCTCTGTGACCTTTCCTTCCACTGTTCAAAGCTGTCAGCATATTCATTATAAGGTTCCTGTCCATTAAACGTTGGATCGTCATGGTTGTTATCGCTATTATTCTGTGCCTGGGACTTGTTATTGCCGTTTTCACCCCCGCTAAGTCCTGAATCTGGCAAATCCAACATGCTTATAGCTTCCGTAATAAGTAATGCAGATATAAATACAACGGAAAGAAAAATTGCCAAACTTATTAAATTTTTCCGACTATTTCCATTCATCTTTTCCATATACAGTATCAATTATATAGGATTTTTATTGTTTTGTACATCTCAATCTTGTATAATACTCCAACAATTCACTGTAGCTC
The DNA here is from genome assembly GCA_035384905.1 of Acetivibrio sp. Lineage (GTDB taxonomy): Bacteria > Bacillota > Clostridia > Acetivibrionales > Acetivibrionaceae > Hungateiclostridium. The sequence continues at coordinate 1,541 of DAOOJC010000444.1, forward strand.
TCAATTTCACTCTTGCCTCTTTTTCTTAGATCGTATACACCTCTGGATACTCTTATAAACCAATCATAAAAGTTGTTCTGCAGTATTTGGGAAACCTTATCGCTGTCCGCTCCCCTATCCTTTAGTTGTTTTATACTCAACGGACCTTCGGCTTTAATCAGTGCTGCTATTTGAATCGACTTCTCCCTGTAGGCCGTGACCAACTTTTTTCTGGTGCATCCCCCGGTATTATAATCGCCCTGTCTTTGGGAAAACTCTTTTAAAACCAAACCCTTTTTCTTGTTGGCCGCACTTCTGCTCTTCTCACGGCTAAAGGGTATCGGCTCTATGGCTTCTTCCACCATGGCTACGTCGCCCCTGAAAGAAACCAGCAGCAAACCGATTTCTAAACGCCTCAAA
>DAOOJC010000445.1:0-1929 GCA_035384905.1 Acetivibrio sp.
AATCCCCTCAATAAGCCTCATTCCATCTTCCAATCCCAATACAAAAACCGCCGTTGAAAGAGCATCCGCATCTATTGAGAGGTCTGAAACGATTGTAACACCGGCCAGATCGGATTCGGCGGGGAAACCGGTCTTAGGGTCTAAAATATGGTGGTACCGAACACCCTTCTCCTCAAAAAACCTTTCATATTCCCCCGAACTGACCACAGACCCATCCTTTATACTGACAATGCCAATATATGAATCTCGCGGCCCCTTCGGATTTCGTATGCCGATTCTCCACGGGCTGCCGTCGGGTTTGCCTCCCAGTACGGCAACATTTCCTCCAAGGCTTACAAATGCAGACTTCACTCCGTTTTCTTTATATATCCTTATAGCTTCATCTGCTGCATACCCTTTCGCAATCCCTCCCACATCCACAACTTGTCTGCTTTTTTTTAGCATTGCCCGGTCATTGTCTTTCTCTATCAAAACATCTTTATAATTAACCAGCTTCAAAAGCTCGTCAATTTCATTCTTTCCCGGAACTCTAGGGTTGTCCGACCATATCCCCCATGTCTTGACAAGAGGCCCTACGGTAACATCAAACACACCATTGCTTATATCCGAAAAGTGCCTGGCTTTATCCAGCACGTAAAGGGTATCGTCTCCAAGCACTACATAATCCTCTCCCGCTGCATCGTTTAAAAGATTTATTTCTCCTCCCGGCTTGTTTATTGTCATCTTCGCCTCAATTCCGGCAATTCTTTCGTTTACCTCCCCATGAATCCTATCTGCTTCCTTGTGGTATATCCTTTGAATCACTAATGTTCCCATTATATAATCCCTTGACTCAAAAGGACCAACATCTATATTGGTGCATGAAGCAAACAAAAAAACAATTATACAATTCAAAATAAAAACCAACAGCTTCCTGGTCATAAAATCAACTCCGCACAATAAAACTCAATCCCAATGTATAGGCTTCGGATCATCGATTCTTCCCGCTTTTTGCTCATTTTACCCAAGCCCTGCAACATACTTAAAGGTGGTCTGCCCGGCAGCCACCTTTTATAATATACTAACAAGCTTATTCTATACAATCCTAAGAATCATCCTCATCGAATGAGGGTATATCTTTTTCAGAGCTTAGAACCTCCATTTTGGAAACCGATACCTCATAAGCCATTTTTGTAATTACCTCGCCATTTTCCTGTTTTTTCTGGTATTCACGGCTCTGTATCCTTCCCCATATTTTGATATTATCCCCTATCTCAAGCCCGGATGCATACCTCGCATTTCTACCCCAGCAAATACAAGGTATATAATCGGATTTGTTATATGGCCTGTTAACTGCCAATAATATGTCCGTAATCTCTCTACCGAAGGGAGTAGTCCTGTATATTGGCTTCTTACATATAAATCCATTTAAATAAATCTGATTCGGATTTTTAATTTTCCTCTCATCTTCAAAAAAGTTAACCTCTCTGGCAAATACCGTCAGAACAAGCCTGCTTCCAGCATCATTGTTATAATTGTTGTATGAACGGAATTGCCCCTCAATCTCAATAAATTGGCCTATTTCCAATTTTTCCCTTGAGACCAGTCTCTCCGAAACGGTAACGGCAATCCTGTCATAGCTGTCACTAAGTCTTGATACTTCCAAAGTGAAAGTATAAAACCCTTCTCCATAAACCTCATGACTGAATTTTGATTCTGATACTATTTTACCGGAAATGGTCACCATGTTGTTCTCAATGATGTTTCCGACCATCCGACCCCCACACTCCTCTCTTAGGCTTCTTACGTATATCCGAAAATTTATCTAATGTAATGTTTATTCAACTAAGCTGCCTTTTAGAATCAATTTATTACTACATTAGCCAATTTTGTAGTCATTTCCTGAAAGAAACTAATTATTATATATAAATATACCGTCAATAGAGCTCA
>DAOOJC010000446.1:0-1926 GCA_035384905.1 Acetivibrio sp.
GGGATCAAGGAGATGAAATAGTATGCAAACTCAAGAGTTTTCTGGAAAAGGAATAAAACATACCCTGCGTTTTATGATTAAGCTGGAAATCCAAGGTGGTTAAGGGGGGAACAAACAGGAATGAATGACGACTTCAACAAGAAACTTAAGCAAATTACAGAAATGTTAGGCGGTAATGAAAAAGCATCGGAGAATCTCGCCGGTTTACTGTCTTTACTTGCCGACTCCGGCAGTAAACCCCAGTCAACTGCAGCATCTGCCGATACAAAAGTGCAAAAGGTTAAAGCCGAGAGCAATACGGACTCCACTGAGTCTGTACCTAAATTAAAGGTAAAGGATGAGGAAACCGGCAGAAACAACTTTCAGGACAATGCAGAAATGATGAGGACGGTAAAAGTCATAATGGATAGGATGCAAAACATGAATGATCCCAGAATCAATTTACTTACTGCCATAAGACCGTTCTTGAATAATAACAGGCAGAAAAAACTGGGAAACTGCATCAGGCTTTTTCAGATGACTCAGCTGACCAAATTTATGGCTGATTCGGAAAATACAATGTGAAAGGGGCACTACAATGATATATAGAAGAGATCCGAGATTTAGAAGATACAGTGCTTCTGTTGACGAAAGCATCCCGCAACCATCCGGCTATGAGGATGATAGATCAGGGGGCATCTCAAGGGATATAGACAGTATTCCTCTGCCTAATGAAAAAGATGAAACTGCTTTTCCCAACCTTCACGAAAGCAGCAGAAAAACGTCCCGTCCAGGCATATTTACCCGGAGAATTCAGGCGGATGAAATAATTCTTCTTGTCTTGATATTTCTGCTCATCGAAGAACATATTGATGATGATTTTCTGTTAATAATACTTATATACCTTTTGGTTTCAGAAATAATAGAGGAACAATTCCGGTCGTCACAAAAGCCCATATAAAAGCGAAGGGACATTATGTCCCCCCTCGCTTTTTTAGCTGTTTCTAAACTCCCAAAAATGTTTTTACAATGTCGGACGACACCTTTATGTCCTTGTTGTTTTTGTCATTTTCCACCAATCTGCCTCTTGAATCTCTTTGGAAACATTTCATATTAATATATCCCTCAAAACACTTGTCACACCAATTTATAAACACATCATAATGCTCCTCGTTGTTGGATGCTTTACAGGAAAGAAAACTCTTAATCCGTTCGGAACTTAATGTCTTAATATCCTGCATCTTAATAAAGGTATCCACATCTCCGATGGGAAAACTGAACAGTTCTTTTTGTTTCTTCATATACCTTTCACAATTCTCGCAATAATTTCTGCCCCTTATTACAAGCCCCATTGCCATGAGACTTCCAACCACAGAACCGATAAGATCAATCAGAAAGAATATCCAATTAACCACAGGCTTCCCTTCTATATTCACCATGTTGCGTCTGCGGTATGTGAAAGATATGGTGCTGGACTCAACCATTAATTTTGTAAAGGATACAAAATTCAAAGGTTCCTCAGAGTCTTCAATGGAATAATTGCTGACATGTTCTCCAATCATTTTGTAATTCAGGTTCATGTCGTCATCCAAATATGCGGTGGCATAATAACCGTAACGAACACCTATAAAAGCGATAATAGGAATCACCAATCCCAATAAAAGCCTCCACGAATCAATCTTTTTATTGGATAAATATGAGCCAAAATGATAACCGAAGCTAGCAATCGTACCGACTACAATAGAACCTAAAGGCAATATGAAAAAAATCGAAAAGGACATCAGATCAAAAGAAAAATAAGAATTAATCCCTACAGTAATAGCTATTGCTATAGCTAAAGTAATCAATCCAAAAAATAATGCAAGCATATTAAAAAAGACCCCTTTCAAAAAAATAATTAATTTCATCCCTTCCGGCACCCTCTCGTGTCGTTGCCCCTAAACGGGG
>DAOOJC010000447.1:0-1924 GCA_035384905.1 Acetivibrio sp.
GAAATCTGGAAGGGTTAAAGATTGCAATTGACTGTGCAAATGGGGCAGCATACCGGGTGGCTCCCGAGGCTTTACGTGAGTTGGGTGCCGAAGTTTACGTGATAAACAATGAGCCTGACGGTATAAATATTAATAGAAACTGTGGTTCTACCCACATTAAAGCCCTTCAGAAATTTGTTGTTGAAACAGGAGCCGATGTAGGGCTTGCATTTGACGGAGATGCCGATAGGGTACTGGCAGTGGATGAAGAGGGAAAGATGGTCGATGGTGACCAGATTATGGCTATAATAGGGTTGGGCTTGAAAAGAAACGGTAAGCTGGCAAAGAATACTATTGTAGCTACCGTTATGAGCAATCTTGGGTTTGATATTATGGCAAAGCGGGAAGGCATCAATATAGTCAAGACCAAGGTTGGAGACAGATATGTTCTGGAGAATATGCTTGAAAACGGATATATTCTTGGAGGAGAACAGTCCGGACACATAATCTTCCTTGAACACAATACAACAGGAGACGGGCTTTTAACAGGTGTTCAGCTTCTTAGTGTGTTGAAGTCTTCCGGGGAAAAACTCTCAAAGCTTGCTTCGGTAATGCAGGTATTGCCTCAGGTATTAAAGAATGCAAAGGTAAAAAACGAGAACAAAAACAGATACCTTAAGGATGAAGTGATATGCAAAATGTGCAAAGAGTTGGAGGAAGAGTTTAAAGGAGAGGGCAGAGTGCTCATTAGGCCTTCCGGAACAGAGCCTTTGGTCAGAGTAATGATTGAGGGAAAGGACCAGGATTACATTACCAGGAAGGCTGTTGAGATGGTAAAGGTTATTGAGGAAAGACTGAATTGAGTGTTTCTGAAAGGTTTGGATATTGCTTTTACGGCAGGATTAGAGATGATTCATTAATGGGTGAATAAAGGGGGGATTTTTAAGCCCATAATGAATAAGGAAAAAGCGCCTGCACGTGGTATTCAACACGTAGACGAGGAGAAGGAGGTCACCGGAAATCTTTATACCGGTGAGATATCGAAATTATCGGCGGAAACCTTCCGGTTGTCACAACCGTTAAGATCCTACAAAACTTACAGGCAACTGTAAAACAGAGTGGATCGGAGTGAACAATCCTGTCTTTTCATATTATCTTAATACTAGTTTGCTATGCACAGATCCCGGACATATTTGTAACAGATATGTTCCAGGGTTTATTCTGTCTTACTTTGCAAAGGGAGTATTGTAAGTTAGGCCATCCATTATATAGCAAATAATAACAGAATATGTATAGTTTCTTAACAATGTAAATCTATGTGTGATTACAGACATTCTTATTGCAACATATGCAGGATACGATGAAAGGAGAGGTTGAGATGTGTGGAATAGTTGGATATATAGGTAATAAGACAGCGGTACCTATATTGATAAACAGTCTTAAAAAGCTGGAATACAGGGGTTATGATTCAGCAGGCGTGGCAGTTTTAAACGATGCGAATATAAAGGTAGTCAAGAGCAAAGGAAGGCTTTCGGTTCTCGAGGAGAAGCTGGCAGCCGACACTCCTCCGGGAACAATAGGAGTTGGACATACCCGGTGGGCAACCCACGGGGAGCCGAGTGATCTTAATTCGCACCCCCACTTGAGTCATTCAGGCAGTATTGCCGTTGTGCATAACGGGATAATAGAGAATTATCTGGAATTGAAAGAGTTTCTTGAATCGCAGGGATATGTGTTTTTATCCGAAACGGATACTGAAGTGGTGGCACACCTTATTGATTACTTATACAAGGGGGACCTGGTTAAGGCAGTAACTGAGGCAATAAATAAAATAGAGGGATCCTATGCTCTTGGAGTAATATGCAAGGATTGTGCCGACAGGTTTGTTGCTGCCAGAAAGGACAGTCCTCTGGTGGTGGGCTTGGGAAAGGATGAAAATTATATT
>DAOOJC010000448.1:0-1905 GCA_035384905.1 Acetivibrio sp.
CATAAAACGTTACAGCAGCTATGTCCAAAGTCAATAATTTCTGTTTTCATCTTCTCAGAGCTTATTGTATCATATTTTCAGTCTAAGCCTTCACATTATTTCCCGGCTAAATTTCAAGGCTGAACCTTTCTGCCGTCCCTATACTTAATAATCCTCGCGGGATTCCCTCCCACAACGGCGTATTCGGGCACATCCTTCGTAACAACAGCCCCCGCACCCACAATAGCCCCCTTATGTACCGTTACTCCGGGCAAAATAATTGCTCTGGCTGCAATCCACACATCATCCTCGATTACTACAGGCCTTTTGGGATCGGTCTGGAGCCTCATAGGTATATCCAGCCTGTCATTTCTGTGATTTTGTGTAAATATCATAACATCAGGCCCAATCATAACATCATTTCCAATCTTCAAAGGGCCGGTCACCCTGGAATTCAACCCCAACCCTGAGTTGTCTCCGATTTCTATTTCCCTTCCGGATGCAAAAAAAGCACCGTGTTCAATGTTGATATTTTTTCCCGCAGATTTAAAAATCCTTTTGCATAAAAACCTTCGTATTTGCTTTGAGCCAAGGCTGTAAGGTGCATCCGAGGCAGGCAAATGCCTTGCAAAAAAGTAGTACAAAGCAAGACATATATAGTAGCATAACTTGTGCATAAACCCCTCCTTGATACAAAATTCTCCAACAATAAATTCTGCCGTGAGCATCTAACCCAGATACAGAACTATTACGCTTATTACCACCCACAGAAATATGCAAACAATTAAGGGAATGTCGGACAGCACAGTCTCTTCAGGACTTCCTCCCTCTTTTTTCATATATATAATATACTGATATCTGAAAATGCCATATAAAACAAAGGGTATTGTCAGCATCATAAAATAGTTGTTCTTGCTGGAAAAAGTATAAAGAGAATATGCCATAACCGTTGAGGCAGTAACAATCGAAAGCATGTTGTCAATAAACTCCAGAGAATACTCCTTCAGTATCTTTCTGTGGGAATCGGCACCGTTTTCCAACACCACCAGCTCATTTCTCCTCTTGCTGAAACCCAGAAACAATGAAAGAAGCAGAGTACACAAAAGTATCCATTGGGAAATATATACTTCAATGACCACGCCGCCCCCGATTACTCTAAGTAAAAAGCCTAGGGCTATCGACATAACATCCAGTATTACCATATGCTTTACTGCAACAGAATATAAAACATTATTAACAAAGTACACAACCAGAATCAAGCCGAAATATACTTGCAATAAAAAACCCGCCGCAACTGAAACCGGCAGTAATACCGCAAGAAAAATCCATGCCTCTGTCTTGCTTATCAGCCCTGATGCTATTGGTCTTGTCTTCTTTTTTGGATGGAGCCTGTCCTTTTCCATGTCAACAATGTCGTTTAATATATAAACACAGGAGGAAATCATACAAAAGCTTAAAAACGCCAAAAACACCGTTCTTAAATATACAGGCTCAAATACCAGTTTTGCAAATATCAGAGCAGAGAACACAAAAAGGTTTTTAATCCACTGCTTCGGTCTTACAAGACTTATAAACCCCTTTACTTTATCTAAAACAGTTGCTTTTTTTGTGTTTACCACAGACCGGCTCAATAAAAATCACTCCTAAAAATAATAGCCCCTAAACAACTAAAGCTTTTATTACTCAATAAATATTATTGTACAATATTCCGGCAAAAAAACATTTTACATTCTTGTTTCAAATTTATTTGGGATTTCAGTCTCATATTATATCATTTGATTGCACTCATTTCCAGTGCACTTTTAATATAGAGGGTGAAGAAAAATGCTCTAGAAACTTAAGTTTTGCATGCAAAAAGCCTGTCAATACTCAGTGGGGCCGGGCAAGACTCACTTCGTGAAAACGAATGCCCTTCCTTTCCCCGTC
>DAOOJC010000449.1:0-1901 GCA_035384905.1 Acetivibrio sp.
ATACGGAGGAAATATAAAGGGTATAATCAGCAAGCTGGATTATCTTATCGGGCTTGGAATTAATGCAATTTATCTCAATCCCGTGTTTTTATCGGACTCTTACCACCGTTACGATATAATTGACTATTATGAGCTTGACCCGGTGTTTGGAGGAAAGGATGAGTTGAGGGAATTGGTTGACTTATGCCATAGTAAGGGTATAAAGATAATTTTTGACGGTGTATTCAACCATACCTCTGATAAGTTTTTTGCCTTTAGAGATGTTCTGGAAAAAGGAGAGGCGTCTTCATACAAGCAGTGGTATTTTGTGGACTCTTTTCCGGCAGTGAACTACCCCATACCCAACTATGAGTGCTTTTCTTTTTACGGCGGAATGCCGAAACTCAATACGGCAAACCCTGAAACAGCCCGGTATCTGTTTGATGTGGTGAAGTATTGGACCCTTGAATTCGGTGTGGACGGATGGAGGTTTGATGCGGCAGACGAGGTGGCCCGTAAGTTTTGGAGGGACCTCAGAAGAGAAATAAAGGCTTTGAAAAAAGATGTTGTGCTTATCGGGGAAATATTCGATGAGGCGTCTTCGTGGCTTGAGGGCGACCAGTTTGATACTGTGTTGAACTATCCGGTGAAGGAATTTATTAATGACCTTTTTGCCTACAGGTCCATTGATGTGGAACTTTTTAAAATGAGAATAAACAGCTACATCATGAAGTTTAACAAGAATGTGTTAAACAGCATGGTGAACATTATCAGCACCCATGACACACCGAGGTTTTTGACTCTTTGCCATGGTGACAAAAAGAGATTTGAATTGGCTGTGGTGTTTCAATTTACTTTCCCGGGAGTTCCGCTTGTTTACTATGGGGACGAGGTGGGCATGGAAGGTGAAACAGACCCCGACTGCAGAAAGCCTATGGTCTGGGATGAGGGGAAATGGGACAGGAGTATTTTGGACTTATATAGATTTTTAATTGAAACAAGAAAGGAAAGTATAGCCTTAAGAGTCGGAGAATACAGCGATTTGTGCACAGAGGGAGATAAAGGGGTATTGGCATACAAAAGAGAATATGGGACGGAAAGGATTGTTGTTGTGATGAACACATACAATCACAATGCCGGGGTGACAATTGAGCTTGGAAACTCATTTAGGGGACTTGCGAGAATGGAAGATCTCAGGGAAAAAGAATTTATACCGGTAGAGGGATGTAAAATAAAGCTCAGTTTAAAGCCTATGGAATGGAGGATTTATAAAGCTGCTGAAGAATAATTTATCTATAGGTAGTTTATTGTTTTTTGGGCAGAAAATATGGGTGAAGCAAATTGAAGGTGGTCTGTTAAGACTATGGGGAGAGGGAGAGCATTTTCTTTGCGGTCGGTTAATATTGAAATTAAAGCCTGATGTGTTAAAATAATTATTAAACAAGATTGAACGAAGATTTTGTTAATGAGGGCATAGACTTATAAAATATATTTAGTTTGGGGAGAAACGATGAAATCAGAATTTAAAGAGTATTTAAAAAACGAATTCGGCATAGACGAGAGGGTGCTTAGAATTGCCGACTCTGCATTGAAAGAGGTCGCTTCGGAGTTTTCAGCCATTGATTCGGTCAAGGAATATAACCAGGTTAAAGTCATTAAGGCAATGCAGAACAATAATGTGAGTGATACTCATTTTAACGGTACTACGGGTTATGGCTACGGCGATAAAGGCAGGGATGGCTTAGACTGTGTTTACAGGGACGTTTTTAAGGCTGAAGATGCATTGGTAAGGCACCAGATTGTATCCGGAACCCATGCATTGGCGTTATGCTTGTTTGGGAATCTAAGACCCGGTGATGAGCTGTTGTCGGTGGTGGGTAAACCTTATGACACATTGGATGAAGTTATTGGAATAAGGGGTG
>DAOOJC010000450.1:0-1887 GCA_035384905.1 Acetivibrio sp.
TATCTATTAAAAACAATCTCGTAATAGGGTTTAGTACTATTTACAAGAACAACCGATTTAACGCCATGTCGGCTGTAAATATCCAATGCCTTTACCGCTTCTTGCGGCGATATCCCCGGTGTGATTTTATTATAGGTACCGTCCACATAATATTAAGTTTTAATACTATTCCTTGTAATACAAGTTTTCTATGCTTACTTGTTGCGTAAAGAGAAGGGCAAATTTGCTTTTATTACAACAAACCATTCTACTGTCTATTACAATGTAGTATTTAAGGTAATACTACAACTGAACCAGACAAAGTCAAGAAGCTTTTTTAATCATTCTCTTTATCAAATACACTATAAAAAGCAGGATAGGCAGAATAAATCCGTTCGTGGTGGCGTAGGGCAACCAAACAAGATTGACCCAATTTCTCTGATATATGTCATCCGGAAAAACTATCTCCGACAATACCAATATAATAAGCCCCATGGGAATAACGATTTTCTTATGATCCTTCAATCCAAGAAGCTGTGAAATGCCCCTTACAGCTGCATAGAAAACCAGGGTGCCCATCATAAATTGTGTAATAATCCATGTACCGGCAACAATAAATTCAAGCCTTGTAAATATGATACCGAGGCTTATTTCTTTGGCAAGTATGTATGTAGGATACTCCGAAATGGCAGTAATTTTACTTCCCAAAACCAGTAACGACATGAGAATTGTTATGAAAGTGATAAAGCCTGCAAACAAAAAACCTTTGAATATGGACTTTTTAGCTTCTGAAGCATTATATATGTGTGCCGGATATATCATCATCACTACGACAATAGGAAATATTATAAAGTTTGACAAAACGTATGAACCCTTGAACACCGGAATTATGCCATTTTCCAAAACAGGCTGCAGGTTTTCGAATTTTGCATTCGGTGAAACAAGAAGCACAGTCAAAACCGACAAAATTAGAACAAAAATAAAATATATTTCCGAAGCCCGTGCTATTGTTTCTATTCCGTATAATGTGGCTATTACAACCGCTATTATAAACAGCATATTTATAACAGACGCCGGTGTTTCAGGCATAGCCTGCATTGTCACAAAATCGCCCACATACCAAGGCACATGATAAGAAAGAGTCAGACATATGGATATATAGCTGGCCGCAACAATTGTCCCGACCCACCTTCCCAATATCTTTTTTATTATCTCGACAAAGGTTAATCCGGGATACTTGCTTCCCAAAAACCAACATATCCAGATCACCGGCATACCAAGTATAGGAGTCAGTAATGCCGAAATCCATGCATCTTGTTTTGCTATCGCCGCTACTACGGAAGCAATAACTATAACCGACCCTCCGAATGCTGCATTGGCCGTCAATGAATAAAGCTGATGACCTGTGATTTTTAATCTTTGCATATTCAAACCTCTCATTTTGTTATACTTTTCATAGTTTCTGCAAGGGGCGAATAAACCCAAGCAATCAAATCCGAAGGATTGGGTATTTTCACATCAAGGCTCTTGAGTATTGCCAATATCGTACCTATCCCAAGCAATATACAAAAAGTCCATAATTCCCTGAAAAGCTTTTGCTTCACCATTTTCGGTATTTCTACAAAGCACACCGCAGCACTGAACACTGACACTGCCAAAATAGACATTATAGCCAAGTTATTCTTCCTCCTTCATAAAAAGCGGTTTACCTATACCCCCCAGTTGTTTGGTTTCTACCTCCACCGTTATATTAACGGGAAGATCCGGAAACTTGTTGCTCCATTCCTTTTTAAGTTTTTTCCATAATTTTGGATGCTTTCTGTGTATTTCTTCACCAAATCCGAAAATATCGGTTTTCAGTTCTTTCTGTGCTTTGTTCAAGGCTTTCTCACACAATGATTTAACATT
>DAOOJC010000451.1:0-1886 GCA_035384905.1 Acetivibrio sp.
TGTTCTATTTAATTGTTGGTGCTGCAATAGTGGTGTTGCTTGTACTCACCGTAGTTTTGTTAATCTTAAAGAAAAGAAAAAAGAAAAAGAAGACAGCAGTGCCAGGTATTAATTACGGAAATGTGAGCGTTTTTTTTGACGAGAATAACAATGCATTTGTTATACCCTATGCCAAAGATAAGCATGGTATTGGAAGAGCTGTTGGAAGACCTACGTTTTTGAAGGCTCCGTATAATCCGTTGGTACTTGGTCAGACTGTTAGATCATCCATGTCTTTGTGTAAGAAAAGGAAAGCCTATCCGGACAGCAAGCTCATGAGTAGTTTGAAGTGTAAGGATTGGAGCGAATTTTCCTATAAGAAAAGGTATATTTCCATATACTACAAAGATAGACTTGGAATAGTGTTTAATACAACGAAAAGGACACAGGACGGAACGTACAGTTTAAATTTCAGAGGCTATGAGAAGGTTTTGAGCAAAGAAGCAGGAGATATTGAACTTGGAATTGTAATTATGAATCTTTTGGAAAGATGTAAATGCTAGAAAGTGTATGAACACTTAATCTTATTAACATATGTTTTACCCTTAACGGGAATGGGCGGTCTTGCAAAGATCGCCTTTTTATATGTGTGCGTCCAGCGAAGCTGGACTACAAAATTCATCGATAATACCTTTTTTAGGATTCTCTTAAAGTCATTGGGATAATCACCTGTTAATACGACATGGAAAGGGAGAACATTGTTTGATATAATATTTCATTGAGGCATAAAGCGGGGAGGAAAGGGTATGAAAATTTCAAAGGATACCGTGGAGTATGTTGCAAACCTTGCTAAGCTTGATCTTACAGAGGAAGAAAAGAATAGGCTTATGCTTGATATGGAAAGAATTATTTTGTACTTTGATAAAATAAGTAATCTTGATACGACGCAAATTGTGCCGACCGATTATGTAATACCGGTAATAAACGTTTTCCGGGATGACAAAGCCTGCAATTTTTATGACCGGGAAGAGATGCTTAAGAATGCACCTTCTAAAGAGAAGGGATTTTTTAAAGTTCCGAAAATATTTGAGTAAAGGATTTTGGCAGAAAGCCGGGAATATAGTATGCCTTCCGGTATAATGTACATATCGGCAATAATAAGGTATTGTCAATTGATTAAGGAGGATTTTAGGTTGGAAATTCACGAACTGACAGTTCATGAGATGGGGGAACTTATAAAAAGCAAAAAAGTGAGTGCAGTGGAACTCACTCAATTAATGCTTGACAGAATTAATGAAATTGATAAAGAGGTTAACTGCTTCATAACGGTTCTCAATGATGAAGCCATAATCAGAGCAAAAACGGTGCAGGAAAGGATTGACAAGGGCGAGGTACGGTCACCTCTTGCGGGAATTCCTATGGCTGTAAAAGATAATATATGCACCCGGGGTATAAAAACCACTTGTGCTTCGAAGATGCTTGAAAATTTTGTTCCTCCTTACGATGCAACGGTAATTGAAAAGCTTTACTATAAAGATACCGTACTTCTGGGCAAATTGAATATGGACGAGTTTGCCATGGGAAGCTCTACTGAAAACTCACATTTGAAGGTTACACGCAATCCATGGGATCTTAACCGGGTTCCGGGAGGATCAAGCGGTGGGGCTGCTGCAGCGGTTGCTTCCGGATTGACGGGGTTTGCACTGGGTTCGGACACAGGAGGGTCCATTAGGCAACCGGCAGCATTTTGCGGTGTTGTAGGTATAAAACCTACTTATGGTACGGTGTCACGTTTTGGTTTGGTGGCCTTTGCGTCTTCCCTTGACCAGATTGGGGCTATTACCCGGGATGTGACCGATTGTGCCCTTGTGTTAAATGCCATTACCGGCTACGACTCAATGGATTCC
>DAOOJC010000452.1:0-1852 GCA_035384905.1 Acetivibrio sp.
TGCTTTCTTTAAGCTTCTCCTCAAGAAGTTCGACACTTTCCGTCGTCTCAGATATGAGTTCTTTGATGTGCTCAAGTTCCTCTTCAAGCCGCCTGCATTCATCCCTTGCCCCCTCAGCAATCTCATACAGCTCGGTCTTACTGCTGCTTATGGCTTCAATAGTTCTCTTTATAACATTGTCAAGATTTGCTAAATCGACTCTATAGTTAGCCACTTTGATACCTCACCGAATAATTTGACTAATAATATTATTATTCTACATTAACTCTCAAATTCCTTTATTAAATTGCACTTTGTGAAATTATTACCAATAATTATTTTGTTTCACACTTATCCGTATGCTTTTTGGGCGGAGAAGTAAGTATGAACCCAATAGATTACTAACCCTGTCTATAAGTTTTAAAATATGTTATAATGTATATCGTTCTTTATATAACAATCATAGAAAGGAAAACAAAGGATGAAATCAAAAGTTGCAATAATTAAAACAAATCCGTCCACCGTTCTGGAGGATTACCATAGATTAATGAACCTCGCAGATTACCAGGATTATATCGCAAAAGATGCAGATACGGCACTAAAAATAAACATCAGTTGGCACTTTTTTTACCCTGGAAGCTCCACCACGCCCTGGCAGCTTGAAGGCGTTATCAGGGCCATGAAGCGGGATGGATACAAACCTGATCTGATCCACGGCTGTCATAACCGAACGGTGGTAATCGATTCGCATTTGGGAGAAAGGGAAAACAAACAGATAAACGTCATTAATTCCCATGGACTTCGCAATATCCACCTCTATGAGGGTGAGGAATGGATTGACATAAAAGAAGCCGTAGGAGACCTTGCAAAAAAGTTTTTATGTCTTAATGAGGTTTATCCGAAGGGCTTTTCAATCCCAAAAAGGTTCATCGGTGAAAACATTATCCACCTCCCCACGGTTAAAACCCATGTATTCACCACCACAACCGGTGCCATGAAAAATGCCTTTGGCGGGCTGTTGAACGAAAAAAGGCATTGGACACATCCTGTCATCCATGAGACTTTAGTTGATTTATTAATGATACAAAAGAAGATTCACCGGGGTGTTTTTGCCGTTATGGACGGAACTTTTGCCGGAGACGGTCCAGGTCCCCGTTGTATGATACCCCATGTTAAAAATGTAATTCTGGCATCGGCGGATCAGGTGGCAATCGATGCAGTTGCCGCAAAATTAATGGGATTTGACCCGCTAAAAGATTTAAAGTATATTCGATTGGCCCATGATGCCGGTCTGGGGTGCGGTGACGTAAGTCAGATCGAAATTGTCGGAGACCTTGATGCCTTGGACGAGAAATGGAACTTTGTGGGACCTTTTAAAAAGATGACTTTTGCGAGCAAGTGTCAGCACTTGATTTATTGGGGACCGTTAAAAAAACCGGTGGAATGGTCATTAAAGACTATTCTGGCCCCATGGTCCTATATTGCCAGCGTTATTTACCATGATCTGTACTGGTATCCCAAACATTACAGCAGGGTAAAGGAAATCTCCAATTCGGATTGGGGGCGTTTGTTCGCCAATTGGGAGCAACTGGAATTACCTCCCGACAATCTGTCGGTTCCGGGATGGGATTCCGTCGGCGACAAGCCTTTGGAGCTTTCCGAAGAGACAAAAGATATGATTAAAAAAGGCTTTAAGGTTCTTGGCGGTGCAATAAAAGAAGCTCCGGAATTCAAGAAAAAGCCGAAGAAATAAGAGCATTAAGCGATTCGAAAGTAAGAATAGTAAAATCTTATATGCTGCATCTATTATAAATTTATATAATAGAGTAGAGAAATAATTGCTAAGAATTATTTCCCTCTCGTTGAACCGTAC
>DAOOJC010000453.1:0-1839 GCA_035384905.1 Acetivibrio sp.
CCAGCAATATGCCATTCCCTTTTTCAACGCTATAAATCCTTCGTCTTTTCTATCCGTAATCCCCTTTATTGAACATGTGATACTATCAAGTATTTGTAACACTTTTGATACTTGTTCTTTATGCTTTAATAGTCTTGGTTCGCAAAGTGCAGCTGCCGCTGCTCTTTTTTCATAGTTATTGCCTTCTGCCCACATTTCCATTTCTGTTATCAGTGCTTCAATATGCTCATCCCCATAAATCTGAAGTGCCATTGCAACGCATTCACGTATACGCCACCGAGGGTCAGAGGCTAGCAACCGCAAACGTTCAAGATATTTAGTCTTTCCGCTTTTTACGAGTTTTCCTAATCCTACGGTTCCGCAGCAAGCTAAATATCCTTGTTGTGTATTGACAGGAGCCATATCTGGTGTATAGCTGAGCAAATGCAGAAATGTACTCTCATCCCCGACTTCTGCGACAGCTTGTATTAATTCTAAGTTAGCTCTTGGGCCTGGTAAAGCAGATTCTTGCATTAAGTATTCGTCCCAATTCTCCAAGTTATGTAATTTCTCAATATATGCCTGAATTTTGCTCATATCCTTCTCTCCTTTTTCAAATATAGGAACCGTTTTCGTATAACGGCTTCGAACTCACGACACCACTGAACCGGACTTCAGAGCCCTTCCCCCCTGGCGGGGCGACACCTCCCGGTGAAGGAGTGTGGCAGCATGAGTGCATTGTTAGGCGGTCGTGGGTCATCATCTATAAAAGAGTTCAGGGGGTAATCCCTTTATTCTTGCCTGCTTTTTAGATATTTCTTAACTACAGATTTTGCTAAAGCTTCCGACGAATCATATATATTCAATTTCAGCTCTGCGACATTACTCAAAATACTTAAATCAGTACATGCAATTATTACACTGTCTACACATTGATCCTTAACTTCACAGATAAGCTCATTCCATAATGAGTTGATAAATTCTCTATCCCGCTTCATCTTTATTGCATTTATAATATTATTTACCTTCGTTTGCCACTGCTCCATGAAAATAAACTCATGTCCGGCAGATATAATACCTTTCTGGTACAGTTCAGACTTAACAGTTATTTCAGTGGCAAATATCGTGGTACGCTGCTTACTATTCGGCAGACAACTTACTGTTTCTTCCACAATGTTTAATAAGGGTGCCTTAATTGAGTTCTTCAACTCATCAAAATACAAATGTGCCGAATTACAAGGCATGGCTATAAAGCTTACTCCTGTTGATTCCAGCTTTTTCAAACCATCTATTATAGTTCTTTTCATTAATGAATGGTCTATTTCCCGATCAATGTAAAACGGAGTTGGAAGTGAATATACTATAATGTGTGGATAATCTATATCATACTTTGCACCATATTGTACTTGACATTGATCTAGAACTAATTCCAGAAAGGGAGTGGTTGATCGTGGTCCCATCCCTGCTAATATTCCGATACTGCCTTTTATCATATTAACCTCCATTTTTAAGTAAATACGTGAAGCCATGGTTATCCGAAGCGGCCAAGTAAATCCTATCAAATTCTATATACTTTTTGTGTTTCTATTATGGCGTCCGGTGAAACAATTTTTATATACTGATTAATATCTTGCAGATGTTGCTCTAACAAGTCTTCATTAATGCCTGGCGGAGCATATACAACAAATAAAACATTCTTTGTATTTTGCGTTATTTGGGTTCTTTTATCAGGCCCGTAAACAATACCGGATATGATCCCGCTCCCATCAACCAGCATCATATCACCCGGGGCTAATTCTTTCTCTTGTCCGTTCAATAATGTATAACGTTCATTTCCTTGTGATAAATCTACCCTTATTG
>DAOOJC010000454.1:0-1828 GCA_035384905.1 Acetivibrio sp.
AGTACCTTAAAACACTTCAAAATTACATCAGCGAAACATTGCTGACAAGGAAGGATGTAATAAAGCTCGGTATAGATATTTGTTCTGCAATTGAGACCTGTTCGCAAAGGGGGATAATACATAGAGATATTAAAGACGAAAATATTTTTGTATCGATGTATGGAGAGTTTAAGCTAGGTGATTTTGGTATTTCAAAGGAATTGTCAAAGAGCGGAAGAGCGGCATCAATGAAAGGGACGCCGCTTTTTATGGCTCCTGAAGTGTTTCGGGGCGATAAATATGATGTCAGAGCCGATTTATACTCTTTGGGAATTGTTCTGTACAGATTGCTGAATTGCGGCAGAATACCCCTTGTTCCACCTTATCCGCAGGTTATAAAGTTTAAGGATAGTGAAGAAGCTTTGGAGAGAAGGATTTCCGGTGAGGATTTGAATCCTCCCGTTGAAGCGGGAGATAAGCTTGGAGCGGTTATTCTTAAGGCATGCATGCATAATCCTTCAGAACGGTTTTCAAATGCTACGGAAATGAGGCAGGAACTTGAAAGGGTTTTGGATTCTCTGGGCACCGAAGAAAAAAATCAGTGCCTTACCCTTCCCGGATATAAGAAAAGAAATGAAAAACAGAGGGATGCAGAATTCGATAAAACAGAGGTATATCCTGAATTTGTTCCGGAAGAACAGAAAAAAAGCCCTATGGATCTGGATGATATTTTTTTTGAAGACGATATTTTTGAAGATGACTTTTTTGAAGATATATTGGAACAAGTTAACGGGGATGATGCTTTTGACGGATCCCAACAAAGGGATATAAAGGTATCAAGAAGCAGCAGAGGCAATTCGCAAGGTAATATTATAAACGGCGGGCTGGTTTCGTCGCAGGGTTTGTGGGATTACTACTCTATTACAAACAAGCTCTGTAAAGTAAAAATTGACGGCAGTTTTGAACAAGTGCTGGCAAACATATCCGCATGGTATATAAATGTTTTGGGCGATTGGGTTTATTTCAGCAATTCCGGTGATGATGATTCGATATACAGAATCAGCATTGACGGAGCCTATGTAGAAAAGTTAAACAGTGACAAAGCCTGGGATATAACAGTGAAAGATGATTGGATTTTCTATAGCAATGAAAGTGATGGGTATGGAATATATAAGATTAAGACCGATGGCAGCTGCAGAACGAAAATAAGCAGCGACAAGTCATATTGCTTAAATGTAACTAAGGATTGGATTTATTATGTTAACAAAAACGATAAGGGGAGCATATATAAAATAAAACTGGACGGTACTGAAAGGGTAAAGTTAATTGATAATGATTGCAATTATATAAACGCTGAGGACGGCTGCATATATTATGCAAACAACAGCGATGGGGGAAGAATCTACAAAATGACTTTAGACGGCAATGTTGTAAGGATTAATGAGGACACTTCATCGAATATTAACGTATATGGTGAATTTATATATTATTCCAATAAAAATGACGGAGGCAAGTTATACAGAATTAATAAGGATGGCAGTAACAAAACACTGCTTTGCACGAACAGCTGTGATTTTATAAACATCACCGAAAATTGGATTTATTATGTCAACAAAGAAGACGGAGGAAACCTGTATAAGATTAAATTCGATGGCAGCAATAAGGTCAAATTAAGTGGAAATACCGATGAAGACGGTGAATGGTTTTATTTATAAAACTTTTTTGAACTTCTTTTTTATATTCATTTTTTTATTTTAAAATTATCGTTCATCAAAGCTTATATCGTCATACCTAGAACCCACCACCGTTATTTCTATATTATCCAGGACAACACCCTTTAGTGTGGGAA
>DAOOJC010000455.1:0-1788 GCA_035384905.1 Acetivibrio sp.
AATTCCCGGCACATTTTCAGTTCCGGACCTTAAAAGGCTCTCCTGCCCTCCCCCCAAAATCAGGGGTTTAACCTTAATACCCTTATTTATATATATTGCCCCAACACCTTTCGGTCCATGAATCTTATGAGAGCTCATTGTCAATAAATCAATTCCCTGATTCTTAGGAATAATATTTAATTTTCCGTATGCTTGAACCGCATCCACATGCAGTGCAATATCCTTTCCGATTCTTTTTATAACCGCTGCAATTTCATCAATGGGTTGTATTGCACCGGTTTCATTATTAATATAAATGATACTTATCAGAGAAGTATCCTCATTCACAAGCCTTTCAATATCATCAATGCGAACCGAACCCTTTGAATCCACATCCAGGTAGTCAACATTATAGCCCTGATCCGCCATATGTCTGAACACTTCCAGAACTGAAGGGTGTTCTGTCTTTGTTGTTATGATGTGCTTGCCTTTTCGGGGATTGGCATAAAGATAGCCCGCTATAGCAAGGTTGTTTGACTCGGTACCCCCAGATGTGAAATAAATCTCATCCCTGGCTGCACCAAGGGTTCTTGCAATAATATCCCTGGAGTTTCTTACCAGCTTCTCGGCTTGAATTCCCTTTGTATGTAAGGATGAAGGATTACCGTAATAATTTCTGTTTACATCATCAATATAATCAACAACTTCATCATAGGGCCTTGTAGTGGCACTATTGTCCAGATAAATTTCTTTTTCCATTTTATATCCTCTCTGTTATATGCTTCTGTACCGGTTACCGGCAACTGTCGCAAACCAACCGTACCTAAAATATTCTAACACATATTATATAGTTTAACCAATATAATCTGTTTTTTTGTTTTATATTAATTTTGAGAGGATAATAATGGCAATAAACCAATTCACAGACAGGAAGATGCCAAGATAAGACAAAAAGCCCACAAATTATTTGGAGCTAAAATAAGATATGATTTACCTATATTCTGAACCAAGCCACTTTAAATAGTGGTAAAGACATTTTATATTAGACTCGGAAATTCCCTTAATTTCGATTCCGTACTCAAAGTAATTTCCTAATTTGTTTTTTCTTACTACCGCTCCGCTGAAGACAAGTTTGTTTGTCCTATCAAGAATAACCTCAACCTCAAGTACATCATCGGGCATGAGTCGCTCATTACAGTTAATCTTAATTCCTCCGGAACTCATGTTTTTTACAACAGCAAAGAAAGGTTTATTACCTCCGGAAACCCTGATATTGGCCATAAGGCTGACATAATACCTCTCATGCTTCCTCAGATTCTTCAGCTTTTCACATTTATTCATTCGAATTTTAACTACAGGAGGATTAATACTAAAGACATAAATAATAGTACCGTCTATAACATAAAGCTCGTCATTGTTTGAATAGTTTAAAACAACATGATCCCCGGGAAAGAAAAGAGTCTCCTGCGTATGATCCTTCATTTCGAGCTTAAGATCATTTTCATTTTTCTCAAGCACTGTACAATTAATGTACTCATACATTTTAAAATGCTTTACATCTATTGGGGATCCCGGTCTAATAAGTTTCATAAGATTCTTGTTTCCAAAAAGGTTAAGTAATCCCTTATTTTCATCCAGATTATATCCTGACATATCGGTGCCCCTTTCACGTTGAATTCTGAATCTTTTCCCGAACAATAAAATCTCAGGAGTAATAAACCCCTTCAGTATCTGTCCCTAATATTTTGTGGGATCATATCTAATAACACAATATGTTCTAAATCAGCTACCTCTTATATCAATTAGCCA
>DAOOJC010000456.1:0-1762 GCA_035384905.1 Acetivibrio sp.
GAAAACAACGGAGCGGCTCTTACGGCAAGGGTAATGGAGCCTCTTGCGGGCAGCTCCCATATACTTGGGCTCGGAGAGGTTATGAATTACCCTGGAGTGCTGGCCGGGGATAAGGAAATTCTGAACAAAATCGAGCTTTATGATAATGCGGTTGTAGACGGGCATTCCTCGGGATTATCGGAGCATGAGCTTTGTGCGTACAAGGCTGTCGGTGTACTGACCAACCATGAATGCACAAATATTGATGAGGTTATCGCACATCTGAGGCTTGGCATGTATGTGCAGATAAGAGAAGGCTCTGCCGCCAGAAACCTTGATGACATAATATCAGGGCTTATTGAACGGGGCGTTCCGCTGAACCACTGTCTCTTTTGCACTGACGACAAGCACCTGCAGGATATTTCCAGGGAAGGACATATAAGCTTCAATGTAAAAAAGGCAATAAGCCTTGGTGTAGACCCTATTGAAGCAATAAAAATGGCAACAATAAATCCGGCAAAGTGCTACCATTTAAAGCGTTTAGGAGCTGTAGCCCCCGGATATTCGGCTGATTTGCTTATACTTTCCGATTTAAACAACTTTGATATTGATAAGGTGCTTTTCCGTGGGTCGGTTGTTTGTGAAAAGGGCAAAAAGCCTAATATCAGCAGAATCATAGATGACCCAAATGTGTTAAACACAGTAAGAATCCCCAACTTATCCCCTGAGCACCTGAAAATAAGAATTAAAGATGATACGGCAAATGTTATAACCATCATTCCTAATCAGCTGATTACAAAAAAAGAAAGGCTTGCAGTACCCAAGGACAACGAAAACAACTTCATACCCGATGAAGTGTTTGCAAAAATCGCCGTTGTAGAGCGGCACAAAGCTACCGGAAACATCGGGCTTGGAATTGTAAAAGGCTTTGGTATCAGGAATGGTGCCATAGCATCCACCGTCGCCCACGATTCCCATAATCTTATAATAATAGGTGATAACGACGCTGATATGCTTCTGGCTGCGAAAGTACTGAAGGAAGCTAACGGAGGTTATACCGTTGTGAGCGGCGGAGAGGTAAAAGGTACGCTGCCGCTGCCCATTGCCGGCCTAATGAGTGACAGAGATGCATTTTTTGTGGAAAACAAGCTGGCGGGCATGATAGAGTCAGCAAAAAGCCTTAAAGTACCTGACGGAATTGATCCCTTCGTAACCCTGTCGTTTCTTGCACTGCCGGTTATCCCCGAGTTAAGGGTAACGGACAGGGGCCTCTTTGATGTGGAAAGCTTCAGTTTTATTGATATATAGCTATTTGCAAAATAACGGATAAAAGGAAGTGCCTTTTATGAGTGAAAATATGGACTTAATAATCAAAAATGGGACAATCATTACTGCTTCGGAATCATACAAAGCTGATATTACCGTGAAAAACGGCAAGATTGCGATGATTTCCGAGAATATACAGGCAACAGGTGAAAGGGTTGTTGATGCCGCCGGCAAATTGGTACTGCCGGGTGCCATTGATGCCCATGTGCATCTGGAACTGCCTGTCGGAGAAACCGTCTCGGCGGACAGCTACGAGTCCGGTACACGGGCTGCTGCCTGCGGAGGTACAACGATGGTATTCGACTTTGTTACCCAGGAGAAAGGCATGGGGCTTGTGGAAACAGCAGACAGCAGGCTGGGATATGTTGAGTCCCGGGCTTGCGTTGATTATGCCTTTCATATTGCCATCACCGACCTGACCGAAAAAGTCCTTGATGAATTCAAGGCTTCTGTCGAG
>DAOOJC010000457.1:0-1759 GCA_035384905.1 Acetivibrio sp.
AGCGAAGTTTTTCGCTGTTTTTTTATATATTTTTCAGCTTAAATAATATGTGGCATTGTTTAATTAATATTTTGAATTTTTGACGTTTTGATGATAGAATAAAAGTAGGTACGGTTTGGTAGTGTTGAAATCAATAATGCTAAGCAGCATATCTATGCAATTTATATTCTTGTGATTGATATCATTCCGTTTTAATATAATAAACTGTACAAAACACAGATATAAAAAATAACATGTGTTAGAATTTGGCGTATCGGCAGGATGTGAGGATATGCCAATAAAATATTAATATTAAAGTAGAAGGGGAGATTGATAGTGAAAAAGATGATAGTATTTTTGCTGACAGTTGCGTTGTTGACTGTGTTGCTAATCCCGCAGGGGATGGTAATCCATGCAGCGGATTATAACTATGGTGAGGCACTCCAAAAGGCAATAATGTTCTACGAGTTTCAGAGATCCGGGAAGTTACCGGAAAACACAAGAAATAACTGGCGTGGTGATTCCGCCCTTAACGACGGGGCTGACAATGGCCTGGATCTTACTGGAGGTTGGTTTGATGCCGGAGACCATGTAAAATTCAACCTTCCGTTGGCTTATACCGTTACCATGCTGGCATGGAGTGTATATGAGTCCAGGGATGCTTATGAAAAAAGCGGACAGCTTCCATACATACTTGACAACATTAAATGGGCTACAGACTACCTCATAAAATGCCATCCCAGTCCAAATGTTTATTATTACCAGGTTGGAGACTCCGCATTAGACCATTCCTGGTGGGGACCGGCGGAAGTACTGCCGATGGCAAGGCCATCCTTCAAAGTGGATACGTCAAATCCTGGTTCAACAGTTGTTGCTGAGACTGCAGCGGCTATGGCAGCTTCTTCGATTATTTTTAAGTCCACTGATCCGTCATACTCAGCTACACTTCTTATGCATGCGAAAGATCTGTTTACCTTTGCAGATACTACACGGAGCGATACGGGATATAAGGAAGCGGAAGGATATTATTCATCCCACAGCGGTTTCTATGATGAACTCACTTGGGCAAGTGCATGGCTGTATCTTGCAACCGGAGATGATGCTTACATTAAAAAAGCAGAATCCTATAAACCCAATTGGGAAACAGAGAGGGGAACGGATATAATAAAGTATTCGTGGGCTCATTGTTGGGATAACAAATCCTTCGGTGCCTTCTTACTGTTAGCCAGAATTACCGGGGATTCTTTCTATAAGCAGTGTATTGAAAGCAATCTTGATTGGTGGACCACCGGACATAACGGAACTAAGGTTCAATATACACCCAAAGGCCTTGCATGGCTTGACGGATGGGGATCATTGAGGTATGCAACAACACAGGCATTTCTGGCCAGTGTTTATGCTGATTGGGACGGTTGTGATCCGTCTAAGGCATCTAAATATCAAGAGTTTGCAAAGAGTCAGGTAGATTATGCTCTTGGAAGTGCAGGAAGAAGCTTCGTAGTAGGATTTGGAACGAATCCGCCTAAAAATCCTCACCATAGGACTGCCCACGGTTCCTGGTGTGCGATGATGGATACACCACCACAGAGCAGGCATGTTCTTGTCGGTGCTTTGGTTGGAGGACCCGGAAGCAGTGACAATTACGTTGACAGCTTGAGTGATTATCAGTGCAATGAAGTTGCAAATGACTATAATGCCGGTTTTGTCGGTGTGCTTGCAAAAATGTATGATAAATATGGCGGCACCCCTATTCCTAATTTTGTAGCTTATGAAACACCGG
>DAOOJC010000458.1:0-1758 GCA_035384905.1 Acetivibrio sp.
TGGCGATTGCAATGGTCCTGGCGCTTATTGTAAAGGTTATGCCTGTATTTATCGCAAAGCAACAATTAGATACATTTGCCTCTGAACTTTGCAGGACTGCTGAAATTACCGGTGCCGTAGGAAGTGCTACCACAGTCAAAGCGGAACAACTTCGTAATCAAACAGGATTAAATCCTACGATACAATGGTCGAGAATGGGTAATATTCAACTCAATGAGGAATTTACCGTTACTTTGACTTCTTCCGTAAACATTGGGCTGTTTGGTGAATTTGCTTCATTTCCAATCACACTAACATCAAAAGCAACGGGCACATCGGAGGTGTATCATAAGTGACGAAACTGAAAAAAGCCCTGTCTAATAAAACGGGCAGTTCTACACCTTTAATTGTTGCAGTTGTGCTTGCTATCATTATTTTGTCCGGTGCTGCCTTTGAGTATATGAGGCTGATGATAGTGGCAGTAGGTGTAAGAGATGCTGTACAATCAGCAGTAATTGATGTAGCTACTGAAAATTGGGATGAAGCATATAACGGTCTGCGGGAAGGCTACTCAGGAGGATATGTTCTGTCAGGGACATCTTGGAATCAAAATATAACGACCGGTGACATTTACGGAAGGCTCAAGGATAATCTTGGATTGAAACAAGAAAATGGCAAGTATGTAAAGTATGCCGGCAGTACATTGGAATATGCAGTTTCAGGGTTATCGGTTAGTGTAACTAATGCTCCTTTGGCTCCGTCAAATATAAACGGAATCAGCCAACTCACCGTTGAGGGTACAGTTGATATAGCTGTGCCTTTATCTTTTGGATGGGAGCATTTACCGCCGATGCAGATAAAAATGAAACTCAAAGCCGGTTATACACCTAAGTTCTGATAGAGCCTATATGATTTAGGCTTGACAAAGCACCGAAAATGATGCGAAACATAGTGCATAATTATTACTGGACGTTACGCAAGTCCGGTGGTATAATGTAGCCAAGAAGCTGCAAAACTTGATAGATTGATTTATGCCTTAGAAGGAGGTATGCTGTTATGGAAAAATTAACCCCTAAAATTAAAAGGGGATTTATAATTGCAGGTTTGTCCACTCTTTGTGTTCTGCTTGTTATAGGGATATTTGCAATGCTTGAAGGCGGAACGGACAAAACTAAATTACCGGCCACCTTGCAGGATGCAGATAATTCTGTATCTGTAGGCGGAATTAATAACGATAAAACAAGTGAACCAAGTGTTACTGTGCAGGAGGTTACTCCGAAAGAGACACAGGACACAAATACATTAAAACCCAACGATATTCAATTGACGGAAATTCCTGTGAGACCTCAGCCACCTGAAAAGCCTGATACAGCAGTGGATAGCGACAAACCACACGATATCCCTAAAGATACAAACTTGACTAATCCGGACAAAAAACCTACTGTAACGGTCAAACCGGTAGAGCCTACAAAACCCAAAGAGGATAAGCCGACGGGCGGTGAAACCAACAGCAAAGGCGAAGTCTATGTTCCCGGATTTGGCTGGGTCAAGAACAGTGGTTCAAATGAAGAAATCAAAAGCCAATCGGATGGGGACTGGAATAAACAGATTGGTGACATGAATTAACTGAATATAGGCATTTAAGCAGAGGTAAGTCTTAAGGATTTACCTCTTTTAATTTTATGAGGAGGTCAAGATGAAAAGCAAAATATTTTCTGTATTTCTAATCATCGCCCTTTTGTTTACGTCTCCGTTAACAGCTTTTGCAGAAGGAGATGG
>DAOOJC010000459.1:0-1733 GCA_035384905.1 Acetivibrio sp.
TTTCAGGGTGGTGTTGCTGCCAATGTCGGTATAGTAGCGGCTTTTGAAAAAGCAATCGGTAAAAAAATATCGATACCCAAATACTATGATGTGATGGGTGCCTATGGAGCTGCACTGATAGCCCGGGAAGAAATGGCAAGAAACGGCCGGACCACGAACTTTTACGGATTTGAGAGTTCACAGAAAGACTTCAAAGCCAGAAGTATTGAGTGTAATGGATGTTCAAATATGTGCGAGGTTATAGAAATAACATCGGATAATGAGGTCTTGGCCCGCTGGGGTGACCGGTGCGGAAAATGGTCGGCATTAAGAAGTGAAGACCAGAGCGTAAGTTGATAATGGAAGGGTTATGGTTTATTATTATAAGTAGCTTAGACTTTGTAAAAGAATCCGGGGTTTAATTATGGATGTGATCTATTGTAAAAAGGCTGCATAAAGTTTGAGGGGGACATTTATGAAGGATTATTTTGTAGATCTTCACGTTCACATAGGAAGATCCTCTAATGGAATGGAGATAAAGCGGGCTACAGCCAAAAATCTTACCTTCGAAAACATTGCATTCGAGTCGTACTCAAGGAAAGGCATAGATGTCATTGGAGTTGTTGACTGTATTTCTCCTTTTATTATTGAGGATATAGAGAGGCTTGCTGAAAAAGGTGAGCTGACTGAGAAAAAGGGCGGGGGAATGGAATACCGTAAAGGACAGGTATTAATACTGGGAGCGGAGCTTGAGACCCATGAAAAAAGGGGCTGCAGTGCTCACTCCCTGTGTTTTTTTCCTTCTTTAAAGTCGATTAAGGACTTTGCAAAAGACATAACAAACCACATAAAAAACATCTACAGTTGTTCTTCAATATGCAGATTGACAGCTCAGGAGCTGTTTGACATGGTGGACTTTTACGGAGGTACATATATACCTGCCCATGTATTCACTCCCCATAAGAGCTTTTATGGAAATTGCTGCGACAGTTTATTGGAAGTATTCAACGAAAAATCCTTGGAGAAAATTCCTGCAATTGAACTGGGCTTAAGTGCCGATTCCATGATGGCAAGTCAGTTGAGTGAGCTTGACGGCAAGGCGTTTTTAAGCAATTCCGACGCTCATTCGTTAATGAAGATGGGAAGGGAATACAACATATTTCAAATGAAAGAAGCGAGTTATGAGGAAATTCTCAAAGCATTTAAAGGGATTGACGGCAGGAGAATTAAGGCTAATTACGGTTTGGACCCGAAGCTTGGAAAATACCACAGAAGTTATTGCCTTGTATGCGACAGCGTGATTGTGGGGGAAGCACCGGTTTTAAAATGCCCGGCTTCAGACAGGCATCATGTGGTGGTGGGTGTCAGGGACAGATTTATGTTGATAAAGGACAGGGACAAACCACGTATGAATGGACGGCCGCCTTACTATTATCAGGTTCCACTGGAGTTTTTGCCGAAAGTCGGACCAAAGACCATAGACAAGTTGATTAACCGTTTCGGAAGCGAGATGAAGGTGTTGCATCAGGCTACATTTGAGGAATTGGCCGGTGCAACAAAAGAGGATGTGGCAAGAAACATCATTCTTTCAAGGGAAGGAAAGCTCTCTATTGAAGCCGGGGGCGGAGGGCTATACGGAAGAGTTGAAGCATGAACCAAACACAAAAAGCAGGAAAACATTTAAAATATGTTTTCCTGCTTTTTGCTGTGTGCCAGGCATGGCACTAATCTAGCTAGTGAAAGTCTAGCCACGG
>DAOOJC010000460.1:0-1705 GCA_035384905.1 Acetivibrio sp.
ATGATGATTACCTGTAAGAACGGTTCGAAGCTTGTCGAAAAGCTTAATTCCAATGGAATCAAAGCCACAATAATCGGTAAAGTAACCGGCGACGGAGAAAGAAAACTGGTTTGCGGTGATAAGGTTTTATATATAGGGGAAAGTAGTACCGATGAACTGTATAAAACTCGAATTGACAGCTATTGATTGATGCCCGTTTCATAATAAACTTTAGTTGTATTGAGTTCAATAAACATCTAAATAATCGTTGACATAGCGGACAATTATTAATATAATTTTATTGTTTGATTGGGATACTCAAGTGTTATGTTCCCTTAATAATTAGGAGGTTTTTTTATGTTTAGTCTAGATAAATTAGTAAAATTTGACCCTGAGGTTGCAAAAGCAATTGAGGATGAGGTGAACCGTCAAAGGAATAATATAGAGCTTATCGCATCGGAGAATTTTGTTAGTGAAGCCGTAATGCAAGCGATGGGTACACCCTTGACAAACAAATATGCCGAAGGGTATTCGGGAAAAAGGTATTATGGTGGCTGTGAATATGTTGATGTTGTAGAAGATCTTGCGATTGAACGTGCAAAGAAGATTTTTGGAGCAGAACATGCAAATGTTCAGCCCCATTCAGGAGCACAGGCTAACATGGCGGTATTTTTTGCAGTCCTAAATCCCGGGGATACGGTTTTAGGCATGGATCTTTCCCATGGCGGACACTTAAGCCATGGAAGTCCTGTAAACATGTCAGGAAAATATTTTAATGTGATATCTTATGGAGTCAGAAAGGACAACTTCAGGATAGATTATGACGAAGTCAGGAAAATGGCAAAGGAACACAAGCCAAAAATAATAATAGCAGGTGCAAGTGCATATCCGAGGGTAATAGATTTTAAAGCCTTCAGGGAAATTGCAGATGAGGTTGGAGCATATTTAATGGTGGATATTGCACACATAGCAGGGTTGGTTGCTGCAGGTGTTCATCCAAGTCCGGTTCCCTATGCCCATTTTGTTACCACCACCACTCACAAGACTTTGAGAGGACCAAGAGGCGGTATGATATTGTGCAGCAATGAGCATGCGAAGATGATTGACAAGGCTGTCTTCCCCGGAATTCAGGGCGGACCTCTGATGCATATCATAGCTGCAAAGGCTGTTAGTTTTGGAGAAGTGTTGACTGATGAGTTTAAACAATATCAGAAACAGATAGTTAAAAACGCAAGTGTACTTGCCAATGCATTGATGGAAAAGGGCCTTGAAATTGTTTCCGGCGGAACAGACAATCATTTGATGTTGGTAGATTTGAGGAATAAGGGACTCACAGGTAAATACGTTCAGAACATTTTGGACGATGTACGTATAACGGTAAATAAAAACGGAATTCCTTTTGATACGCAAAGCCCATTCATAACAAGCGGTATTCGCATCGGTACACCGGCTGTTACGGCAAGGGGAATGAAAGAAGAGGATATGCTGGAGATAGCGGACCTTATCAATCTTACCATTACTGATTACGAAAACTCCAGGGATGCCGTAAGAGAAAGGGTAAGCAATTTATGTAATAAATATCCTCTATATAAATAGCAATTGAATTGTTTTAACAATAATTATAAAAGCATCTAATTATAAAAGCACCGGCTAATTAACCGGTGCTTTATGGTGTGTGCCAGGCATGGCACTAATCTAGCTAGTGAAAGTCTAGCCACGGGTATTT
>DAOOJC010000461.1:0-1693 GCA_035384905.1 Acetivibrio sp.
GGCCATGGACGATAAGAAAATTCTGGTATCTGTTGCTGTTGGGATTCCCATTAAATTTTATCAGGGCATAGTAGGAGCGGATAAGAGGATTGTGCGTACAATGCCCAATACTCCTGCACTAGTCGGAGAGGGTATGACACTTATGTGCTGGGAGAATGTTTCTGATGATGAGGGCAAAACCGTAAGGGAAATATTTGAATGCTTTGGCAAGGTTGAGTATTTGGATGAGAAGCTTATGAGTGAAGTTACAGCACTTACCAGCAGCAGCCCGGCATATGTTTTTATGTTTATTGAGGCAATGGCGGATGCTGCGGTTTTATCGGGAATACCCAGGAATTTGGCCTATAAACTGGCTGCCCAGGCTGTTTTAGGATCGGCCAAAATGGTTCTTGAAACGGGAAAACATCCGGGTGAGCTGAAAGATATGGTATGTTCTCCTGCGGGTACCACCATTGAAGCAGTGAGTTCTCTTGAAAAGAACCGATTCAGATATGCGGTAATCGAGGCTATGAATGAGTGTACCAGAAAAGCTCTGGAAATAGGAAAAAAATATGATTAATGAACAATATTATGAATGGGTGGATATAAACCAATACAAAACATAGGGCGTAAAATATTCAATTAAGGAGATGCTATGAAAAAAGTTATCATATACACTGACGGAGCTTGTTCCGGCAATCCGGGAGACGGAGGCTGGGGGGCTATACTGGTGTATGGCAAGCATGAAAAGGAGATATCCGGTTTTGAAAAGGAAACCACCAATAACAGGATGGAATTAAAGGCTGCTATTGAAGCTTTAAGGCTATTAAAGGAACCTTGTGAGGTTGATCTCTACAGTGACAGTGCATACCTGGTAAATGCATTTGTACAGAACTGGGTAAGCAACTGGAAATCCAATGGATGGAAAACCAAAGGGAAAGATGACGTAAAGAATATAGAATTGTGGAAAGAATTAGACAGGCTTTGTGATGTTCACAGGATTAAATGGATAAAGGTCAAGGGTCACAGTGATAATGAATACAATAACAGGTGTGACAAGCTTGCTACAGATGAAATTAAAAAAAACAAACAGTAATATAATATTTAATAGAGGACGGGAATAAAATGAAATATGAAGAGAAAACTTTATCTAAAAAAGAGTTTTATAAAGGAAATATAATTAATGTGGAAAAATGGCAAGTTCTTTTGCCCAATGGAAAAGAAGCGTCCCGGGATGTAGTTATCCACCCGGGAGCCTCCGTCATAATACCGTTAACTGAAAACAATGAAATATATATGGTAAGACAGTACCGAAAGCCTGTTGAAGCGGAGCTTCTGGAATTACCCGCCGGTAAACTCGATGCGGGAGAAGATCCTGAAGTTTGTGCCAAAAGGGAGTTGAAGGAGGAAACGGGCTTGGATGCCGATGAGATAAAGCATGTTCTGAGTTTTAACAGCACCCCGGGCTTTTCAAATGAAGTGTTGCACATGTATGTGGCTGCCGGACTTCATGAGGGTGTTGCGTGTGCCGATGAAGATGAGTTCTTAAGAATTGAAAAAGTACCTGTAAAAAAGCTTTTAGATATGATTTCAAGCCGTGAAATAACTGATGCAAAAACCATTATCGGAATACTCCTGGCAGATAGAATATTAAAGGGGGAAATGATAATATAAATATCAAAGAGTTATAATTTTTTAGTAAAGTTTACAATAC
>DAOOJC010000462.1:0-1687 GCA_035384905.1 Acetivibrio sp.
CGCTGTTGGAAGGCATTGTTGGTTCCGGTAATATAAAGGTTGACGAACCTATGAAGATGCATACTTCATTTAGAGTGGGAGGACCTGCGGATATTCTGGTTACTCCTGTGTCGGTTTCTCAACTGAGCGAAATTTTAAAACTTTGCAAAAGAGAAAATGTACCGATACTTGTTATGGGGAACGGTACAAATCTTATCGTGTCCGATAATGGTATCCGGGGAGTGGTTATTAAAATATATGACAACATGAACGGTTGCAGCGTTGAAAACGACACTATCCGGGCATACGGCGGCATATTGCTTTCAAAGCTGTCGAGTGTGGCTCTTGAAAATGGTCTCACCGGGCTGGAGTTTGCCTCCGGTATACCGGGAACATTAGGCGGTGCTGTTGCAATGAATGCCGGTGCCTATGGCGGTGAGATGAAAGATATTGTATTTGAGACCGAGTACATGGATAAGGATGGCGAGCTTAAGGTATTACGTAATGAAGAACATGAATTCGGCTACAGAACCAGCTTTATTCAAAAACAGTCGGGTATGGTAATAAGATCGGTGTTGAAATTGAGAAAAGGTAATAAAGATGATATAAAGGCATTAATGAGAGATCTGACAAAAAGGAGACAGGCAAAACAACCTCTGGATATGCCCAGTGCAGGCAGCATTTTTAAAAGACCGGAGGGGTATTTTGCAGGAAAACTCATCGAGGATAGCGGACTTAGAGGCTATCAGATTGGGGGTGCTCAGGTTTCAGACAAACATTGCGGGTTTATAGTAAATACCGGGAATGCGACAGCCCGGGATATAATAAACCTGATAAAACATGTTCAAGCAACGGTAAAAATGAAATTTGGAGTTGAAATGCAAACAGAAGTTAAAATAATTGGCGAAGATTAGACAATATATATATATATAGATAAAAAACAGGAGGCACAAATGAGGTTACTGATAATTACCGGAATTTCAGGGGCTGGGAAGAGTCTTGTTGTAAAGTATTTGGAGGATATAGGGTTTTTCTGTGTGGATAATCTTCCTCCTTTACTCATACGCAAATTTGTAGAAATATGTATACAAAGCAGGGGGAAAATAAATAAAATTGCTCTTGTTATCGATATAAGAGGCGGAGAATTATTTAATGATCTGGTTCCGGAACTCAATGATTTAAAAGAGGCTGGAATATCCTATGAAATTCTGTTTTTGGAAGCGTCGGACAACGTACTCGTCAAGAGGTTTAAAGAGAGCAGGCGCATTCACCCTCTTGCAACGGGAGGAAGACTGATAGAGGGAATTAAAAAGGAAAGGGAGACATTATCGGAAATCAGGAAAAATGCAACACATGTGATTGATACTTCCAATCTTACACC
The DNA here is from genome assembly GCA_035384905.1 of Acetivibrio sp. Lineage (GTDB taxonomy): Bacteria > Bacillota > Clostridia > Acetivibrionales > Acetivibrionaceae > Hungateiclostridium. The sequence goes on from DAOOJC010000462.1 coordinate 1,361, forward strand.
AAGGCAGCTTAAGGAGGAAATCACAGGGATTTTTCTGGAAGGCAAGCGGTTTGATGGAATGATAATAAATATCATTTCCTTTGGATTTAAGTATGGTATTCCCATCGACTGTGACCTGGTTTTTGATGTGAGATTTATTCCCAATCCCTTTTATATTGACAGTATGAAGAAACAAACAGGCAAGAACGAGGCGGTAAGAGAATATGTTCTTGGCTTTAAAGAAACCTCCGAGTTTCTTGTCAAGCTGAAAGATATGGTGGAGTTTTTGATTCCGAACTATATAAAAGAAGGCAAGTCACAGCTTGTTATCGGAATTGGTTGTACCGG
>DAOOJC010000463.1:0-1677 GCA_035384905.1 Acetivibrio sp.
GTTGATGTTTCAGGAGCCGGTTCGAGCACTATAAGGATAAGAGGCAAAAACAAGAGGCTAAAGAATGTTGAACATACCGTCATTCCCGACAGAATTGTAGCAGGTACATATTTGGCGGCCGCAGGGATTACCGGAGGAGATTTAAACCTTAGAAACGTTTCGGCAGAACATATTATGTCCGTTGTAACTTACCTGAGAGAAGCCGGCTGCCGTGTCAATATAAAGAAAAACAACATACATGTTTCCGGTCCTGCCAGACCCCGTGCTATAGACATAATCAGAACCCTGCCCTATCCTGGGTTTCCTACCGATATGCAGTCCCAGTTTGTATCACTGCTTTCGGTTGCCCGGGGAACCAGTATAATAGTTGAGACAATATTTGAAAATAGATACAAGCATGTTGAAGAGCTTCTAAGAATGGGAGCAGATATAAAGCTTGAAGGCAGGTTGGCAGTAATTAAAGGGGTAAAGATGCTGACGGGTGCCCCCGTAGTAGCGAGGGATTTGAGAGGCGGGGCTGCTTTGGTGCTTGCGGCGTTAGCAGCCGAGGGCACTACTGTTATAAACGGTACAAAGCATATTGACCGAGGGTACGAAGACATTGAAAAAAAGCTGTCCATGGTTGGGGCTTTTATTAAAAGAGAACAATAAAGGGGTAAGGTCTGTTGAAAGTGCAAAAGATTACAACCGGTGCTGAGTATCAGCCGAAAAAAAAGCACAAAAGAAAAAAGTCCGGGATTTTTCGTTTTGTCAGGTTTATATTGGCTGCCTTGTTTATTGTGGCTGTCTTGGTTTCTTTGGCACTTTCTCCTTTATTTAATATCAACAGGATTGAAGTTTATGGCAATAAGCATTATAATAGCAATGATGTGATTAACGCATCCGGTTTGATTGCGGGAACCAACTGGTTTAAATCCAACAGCTTTGATTTAAAGGGAATAGTTATGTTCAGGTCAGTTGATTCCGAGAAAATGCTATTGGAAAGGTGCCCCTATTTAAAAAGTGCTGTTGTAAGAATAGGAATACCGGGTGCGGTTAGAATTACCGTAACCGAAAGGGAACCGGTGGCGTTAGTTCCATACCTTGGTACGAATCTTGTTATTGACGATAACGGTCATGTGATAGACACAACAAATAATATAGACGGGATCAAGCTGCCCGTTATCAAGGGTGTGGCCTGCAACGGTTATACACTGGGACAGGCTTTAAAAGCGGATAATTACGAGTATATTGATGCTTTTAATACGGTTATGAAGAACATCGCTTCTTCGGATGCCAATGCCGGAGAGAGGGGAAAGGAATTTTGCATCGAGGATATAATAACCTATATTGATGTTACGGATTTGGATAATGTAGGTGTCTGCCTTGATTCGAGGATAGTTGTTAATTTCGGAAGCTATAAAGAAATCAACGAATACAGGATTGATTTTTTAAGAGAGATTTATTATCAGAAATTAAAAAAAGAAGACAGAGGATTATTGGATTTTACATCCGGTGAATACCCCAGCTTCATACCAGATTAGAAAGGGAGGATAAATATGATTCCTTTATTAGGCTTAATAATTGGAATTGTGATTGGGATTTTTGTTCCATACAACATTCCCGATCAGTATTCGAGTTATGTTGCGGTGGCGATACTTGCTGCATTGGATTCTGTCTTTGGAGGAGTGGTTTCAA
>DAOOJC010000464.1:0-1658 GCA_035384905.1 Acetivibrio sp.
CCTCGGATATTCTATGGAATCCGGCATACCCTATGGAGTCGGACTTATTAAGAACAGATATGTCGGTAGAACGTTTATCAAGCCGGAACAGGGACAAAGGGAGGATAGTGTCAGAATAAAACTCAATGCCTTAAAAGAAGCCATTAACGGAAAAAGGGTTGTAATGATAGATGACTCAATTGTTAGAGGAACAACGAGTAAGAGAATTGTTCAGATGTTAAGAAATGCGGGAGCTTTAGAGGTTCATATGAGAGTCAGTTCTCCACCTTATAAGTTCCCATGCTATTTTGGTGTGGATGTATCCAGTAAGTCAGAGCTTGTTGCTGCAAAACATAGCATAGAAGAGATTAGAGAAATGATTGGTGCAGACAGCTTGGGTTTCTTAAGCCTTGAGGGTTTGCTTCAAACGCCGGTGGGAGCAAAATGCGGCTTTTGTACCGCATGTTTTACGGGGGATTATCCAATGGAAATACCGGAGCGGGTAAAGTAAGATTTCCAGTGGGCTTCATTTGCCAAATTTTATTATTTGTTATATAATTTATTTATTTGTAGTCGGGAGGTAGTATAATGACCACGTATAAAGATGCGGGTGTTGATGTTGAAGCAGGTTATGAAGCTGTAAAGCTGATGAAAAATGATGTGAGAAGGACTTTCAGACCGGAGGTTGTTACCGACATCGGAGGTTTCGGAGGACTTTTTGCATTGAACAGGGAGAAGTATTCCGAGCCTGTACTTGTATCTGGGACTGATGGCGTCGGCACAAAACTTAAAATTGCTTTCTTGATGGACAAGCATGACACTATTGGAATAGATTGTGTTGCAATGTGTGTAAATGATATTGTATGCAGCGGTGCAGAACCTCTGTTTTTTCTGGACTATATTGCACTGGGGAAGAACCGTCCGGAAAAGGTTGCCCAAATTGTAAAAGGGGTTTCTGACGGCTGTGTTGAGGCAGGATGTGCATTGATTGGCGGGGAAACAGCTGAAATGCCGGGCTTTTATCCTGAGGATGAGTATGATGTGGCAGGTTTTGCAGTTGGTATTGTAGACAAAAAGGATATTATCGACGGAAAAAAAATAAAGGCAGGGGACAAAATAATAGGTCTTGCTTCCAGCGGTATTCACAGCAACGGATATTCTCTTGTAAGGAAGGTTTTGGCACCTAGTAAAGAAAAACTGTCGGAAGTTGTTTCGTCTCTGGGAACCACAATTGGAGAAGAGATAATAAAGCCGACAAGGATATATGTTAAGACAATTTTGGATTTAAAAAACAGGTTTGAAATAAAAGGTGTAGCCCATATTACCGGTGGAGGTTTTATTGAGAATATGCCAAGGATGCTGCCGGAGGGTCTGGGAATAAACATATTCAGAGGTTCCTGGCCGGTATTGCCGATATTTAATATTCTTCAAAGCATCGGGAATATTGATGAAAGAAATATGTTCAACACCTTTAATATGGGTATAGGTATGGTGGCGGCAGTTGGTGCGGATATTGCACAGGATGTGCTTAAGCACTTGAACAGCAGTAAAGAGCAGGCTTATTTAATAGGAGAAGTTGTTTCAGGAAGGAACGGGCTGGAGCTATGCTGAAAATCGGTGTTCTGGTTTCCGGAGGAGGAACCAATCTGCAGGCTATTATAGATAAGATTGAAAACGGT
>DAOOJC010000465.1:0-1626 GCA_035384905.1 Acetivibrio sp.
GCAGAAGTTGCGGCTGTAATCTTGTTATATAATTTACTTCTATTCCATACCTCTCGCAAAACTCAAACACTTTTTGCCCCTCAATATTCCTTGCACAATCATGCAAAATACCGGCAATTGCTGCCTTATCCTCATCCTCGTCGTATTTTTTAGCCAACTTAACAGCTGTATCCATGACCCCTATTGAGTGTTTAAATCTCTTCGAAGAAAGGGTTTCTTCAAGCTTTTTTTTCATTTCTTGTAATGTCATTGCTGTTACCCCTGTAAATAACTTTATTTACTATCAATTATCCCGGTAGAGCCGGTTTCTTTTTATATAATCTTCAACAGCTTCGGGAACAAGATATTTTACGGATCTGTTTTGCTTTACCCTTTCCCTTACCATAGTTGAAGATACTTCTATAAGGGAAATATCAGCCTCATGTATTTTCGCAGAAAAGTTTTTCTCAAGATACCTGATCCGTTCTCTGAACCCATCCCTGTCCTTCCCCGGCCTTAATGCCGCTATAAACTCACATACCTCAAACACCTTCGTGTAATCCTTCCATGTGAGAAGGTCATAGAGTACATCAGCACCAATTATATAGTACATATGAGCATTTTCTTGGTTTTGTTCCTTTAAATCGTTCAGGGTATCTATGGTATAAGTATACCCCTTCCTGTCAATCTCAATCCTTGACACCTCAAAATACGGATTTCCCTTCAATGCCTCACATACCATATTGTATCTGTGCTCGGCATCGGTTACAGTTTGCAACTTTTTATGGGGAGGATTGCCAGAGGGTATAAATATCACCTTATCCAGTTGAAATTCCTCCCGTATCTGCTCAGCTATAATCAAATGACCGATATGAATAGGATCAAAGGTACCGCCCAGTATACCTACTCTCTTTTCACTGTTTCCCATCTTCAATACCTTCACTAAAATATTAAATACATCTTCCGGAAAATAATTATAGCATAAAATCCCTGTTCTTAAAAGCCGCACTAATTTTTTAGGGTGCACATTATTCAAGCGAAAAAGATGGAAGAAAAGTATAAAAGAAATTAAGTCACCCTGTCTTTAATAAGTGCCAAAGCCCCATACAAAATGGCATCATCCCCAAGCATGCTTTCTACAATATCCGTTCCCTCAAGCATCGCCGGAAGGGCAAACCTTTTTATGTGCTTATTCAACCGGGGTATAATGTATTCTCCCAATGCCTCCAAAACACCGCCTCCCAACACAACCATGTCAGGATTGAAGATATTTATAAGAGAACCGGTCCCGGCTGCCAGATAATATACTGCCCTGTCCATAACCTCCAGGGCAACAGGATCCTTTTGCTCCAAAGCTTTCTTAAGAGCTTTGCTTTTTATTATCGAATCATCCTCCATCAAATCCTTCAAAACCGTATCTCTGCCTCTTTCTATCTGCACCCTGATTTCTTTTGTAATGGCAACCTTTGAGGAATAGGCCTCAAGACATCCTCTTTGTCCGCAGTTGCAGAAAGGTCCTTCGGTGTTCAGCACCATATGCCCCAGCTCTCCTGCAAGGTGACGCGGTCCCGAAAAAAGCTTGTTGTTTATAATAAGTCCGCCGCCAATGCCTGTCCCCACAAATATACCTATCACGTTCTCCTTATT
>DAOOJC010000466.1:0-1578 GCA_035384905.1 Acetivibrio sp.
AAATCCTGTATACATCAAAGTGATAGAAGGGTATCGTGCCTTCTTCATATTCATTTACTATGGTAAACGTAGGGCTTGTTATATGCTCACCAATGCCTATGGCTTTTGCAATTCCCTTCGTCAGTATGGTCTTACCCGTACCCAGGTCTCCTGTAATACAAACAATATCACCCTTTTGGAGAAGCCTTCCCAGCTTCCTTCCCGCCTCAATTGTCTCTTCCTGTGAAAACGTTCTAATCTCTATCATTTTTATTCCTTTCGTAAACCACTTTGCCGTTGATAATTGTGTTAACTACTTTAGACCTTATTTCAAAAGGATGTCCGTCAAATATGGCAATATCCGCATCTTTACCCGGTTCAATACTTCCCACCCGGTCATCTATGCCTGTGATCTCAGCGGCATTTATCGTAATGGCCTTAAGTGCCTCGGCTTCGTCCATGCCTTCTCTCACCGCCATGGCAGCAGCCAATGCCAGGTATTGAACAGGCATACATGGATGATCCGACATAATCGCCACCTTCACCCCAGCCTTTGAAAGAACTCCGGGAGTAGTGAGACTTAAGTTCCTGAGCTCGATTTTAGACCTGTCCGTAAGGTAGGGGCCGACTATTGCCGGAATCCCCTCATCGCTTAAAATATCGGCAATAAGGTGTCCTTCAGTGCAGTGCTCGATGGTCATTTTCAGATCAAACTCTTTTGCTATCCTGATAGCCGTCAGAATATCATCCGCCCTGTGTGCATGTGCCTTAACGGGTATTTCTTTATTGACAACCCCCAAAAGTGCCTCCATTTTAATATCATAATCGGGCTTGTCGTTTTCTTCCTTGTTCTCGTTGTATTCATCCAGCATTCCCTTATATTCCAAGGCCTTAAGCAAGCTTTCCCTTAAAATAGCGGCTGTAGCCATCCGGGTAGTAGGAGCCATCTTTCTTTCGTTGTACACAACCTTGGGGTTTTCACCGAAAGCAACCTTTATTGCCACAGGACTTTTTACGACCATGTCCTCTATTCTCCTGCCATAGGTCTTTAGTGCCGCAAACTGCCCTCCGATGACATTGGCACTGCCGGGACCGGTAACAACGGTTGTAACACCGTTTTGATAGGCCTCAACAAAGGCACGGTCCAGATGGTAAACAGCATCTATTGCACGAAGGTGCGGAGTAACGGGGTCTGTCATTTCATTGCCGTCATCCCCTTCAAACCCCACTGCGTCTTCCCACATTCCGACATGGCAGTGGGCATCAACTAGTCCGGGAAGTACATATTTATTTTTTGCATCAATGATGCTCAATTTGTCCGATTTCAGGATTTCCTTTTTCAGTCCGGAAGGATATTCACCCACCTCAACTATTTTTCCCTCATCGATTAAAATATAACCGTTTTCATAGTCAGTACCGGTCATTGTAATTATTCTACCGTTTTTTATAAGCAGCATTTCGACCTCCAAAAAGATAAATATTATTCCACAAAGCATATTTTATTATATTGTTTCATTGATTACAATAAAGAAAAAGTGCAGTGGCACGGCTAACGCATGAATATTATCTCCAACCAAGAATTCTGTAAAGAATTTTTAA
>DAOOJC010000467.1:0-1566 GCA_035384905.1 Acetivibrio sp.
TCTCATCTATAGTCCTTAAAACCCCGTCCTTTACACAATCAATCATAATCCAGCCGTACTTTTTGGCAATGTACAGTGAATTATTATAGGACTCCGTCAAATACCCTTCATTTATTTCATGTATATCCTTTTTTTGTTCTCCGGTGAATTTGTTTGCCCTGCCCTCCATAAGCATTTTGCTGTATTCGGGAGGCATATCAAGGAACAATACACAGTCCGGTTCGGGAAGCTTGAAAATATTAAACTCAAAATCCAAGAGCCACTCAAGGAATGAGTCCTTTTCCCCACGTTCTTTAATCTTTGCCGCTTGATGTACCATGTTCGACGTAGTATACCTGTCGGCTAAAATTATGGCCCCATCATTATATGCCTGCCCCCAGTCGGTTTTAAAGGATGCAAACCTGTCTACTGCATAGAAGGTTGATGCCACATAAGGACTGACATCCTCAGGATTTTTCCCGAAGTCTCCGCTTAAATACATCTTTATCAGAGCAGAAGAATCACTGTCATAGTTCGGAAAACTAATTTTCCTTACCCTGTAATCATCCTGCAATAACCGATTATACAATTTTTCCGTCTGTGTTGCCTTGCCGCTGGCATCAGAACCGCTCTCAATAATTATCAGCTTGCCCTTCATAAAGCATCTCCTTTTTAAACCTGTATACTATCCGAATCCCGGAATCCTGCCCTCTAATTCGAACCTGCACGAAATCCGAATCTAAAGCTTTTTTTATCCAAGTTTCATGGAACTAAAATATCTGTACCAACCACCTATGTTTAGCTTCGGCCAAACAGTTTACTCAACAACATCTATTTCAAGATCCTCCGATATCCCGTTTACCGCACCGCCAGCCTCAATTATTTCTCTGATATACTCCACCGCATCTTTTGAAATAACCTCACCGGGACATATTACCGGTATTCCGGGCGGATAAGGGGTTATCATCGATCTGCTTACACACTGCAGTGCATCTGTAAGCTTTTTTCTTGTAAATGCCCGGTTCATAACACTGCCAAGGTCAATCCTCTGCTCGGGAAGCTTCGGAATCCACAAGGGAGCATCTTTCAACAGAGCGGCTTTCTTAAAGCTGACACGCAACTGATCCAGGGCAGTTCCAAGCTTTTTTATATCTTCATGAGTGTCTGCCACCGTAGCAATACACACAATATTATATAAATCAGACATTTCCACCTGTATATTATATTGATTTCTTAAAAGCTTTTCAATTTCAAAACCGGTTTTTCCCGTGTTTCTTACATTAACCACAACCCTGGTTTTATCAATACTGCCGCCTTCTATGTCATTTTCCGAAAGAATTTTATATACATTGCCCTTACCGACAATTTCGCTAAGCAGTTCAATTTCCCTTAGAAGGTTTTGGATTCTGTTCTCTCCCTCATTCTGCATAATAGCACGGGCAATATCGAGAAAGGCCATAATTATGTATGACGGACTGGAGGTTTGAAGTATTGATAGATTAAACTTCAGCCTTTTTATGTCTGTCCTTGTTCCCCTGACATGAAGATATGACCCTTGGGTAAAGGCCGGAAGGGTCTTGTGTGCAC
>DAOOJC010000468.1:0-1565 GCA_035384905.1 Acetivibrio sp.
AAAGTCGGCAGTTCCTCAAGCTCTGCTCTTGTATAAAGCTTAATGCTGCTGTCTTCCGTATGGAATAATCTATATGAAAGCATCTTTATATTTCTCCCCCTCTTTTATAAACATACTTTTCAATCAGATTGCGATTAATATAGAGCTATACTGTCAATTATCATCGATTCCTCAACACCAATTATCCCAAAATGATCTTTCCAATATATTTCAGTCCTAAACTTGACAGGCAGAAAAAAATCCAAAATAAAATTCATTTTCTCTTCATTAACACTGCTCCTTGCATAGGGTATATAGAAAAGCAGCTCATCCTTGGTCTCATAGTTTGCATAAATCTTTGAATATTTGAAAATCTTTCTAACCGTATCCTTAAGCAAATAAAGCATTTGTCCTGTTTTATACAACTTAATAAGGTTTTCTGCAATTATTACTTTCTCTTTATAATTAAAAATCTCAAACCCCTTCTTTATTCCGCTTCCCAGCACTCCGTTTGCAATGTCTCTAAGACAGAACCTTATGTAAAACTCTCTTTTAGTCATTCCCTGAAGAGTGTCTATATCAGATAAGAAATGCATTAATATATCAAAAAGGGTTTCCCTAAGTTCCATATCCTCTTGATTGTTTATGTTGAACAGGTCCTTAAATATTTCATAAAACCGATAATAGGGATTAACCTCTATTTCCTTTTCTATCCTATCGAAGTTTATTTCCGTTTGGCTAAGTTCCATGTAGGGAGAATAGCTTTTTGCAGCAATAAATTTTACATCCTTTTCATCCCGCCCTGCCTGCCGTAAATTTATCGTAATGTCCCAGACATAATTCATACCAATTCCCCTTCACATTCATATTCAGGGAAATACATTTGTATCTCCGACACCAGAAAGCTTAAGACGTCTTGAGTAATAAAGCCCACCTTTGTATTTGCCCTGAACCTCAAGACCATAACCTTCTTATCATTGCCAACCCTTATGTCATCGGATATAAAAAAGTTCATATCATAGGTTATGCCATGGGAATTTCCTGCCGGCTTAATCTCAACATCACATAACTCAAAAGCCTTTGAGGCTTCAAAAGAATTTACTATTCTTGCAATCTCGCCCTTTGTCCTTATAATCAATGCCTGCCGGTTTGCGTATTTATTTATAAAGCTTTCCTTCCGGGTATTGTTGGATACCTCCATCTCATAGTTTCCAATGTCCTCATCTTTTTGTTGGGAAACCAAAAGAATATCCCATGTCCCGGCCTTTTCCTCGGGTGACACAATGGTCAACCCTTCCTCCTCACGTCTTATGTACCTTATGGCATGTTCACGTTCATCCACAAGGTATCCGTTTGCGGATCCCATTTTTTTTGTAGAAATAAAGTGCTCAAAATTAACTCTATCGATAGCAGGCATCGGAAAACCATCGCTTTTTAGCCTCAAACCTTTCACATTCCACAAAGGAACAACATCAATCATCTTGTGCTTTTCAAGGTCTTCCAGATCAAAGACAATTTCTTTAATCTCTTCGTTCTCATCTATTGAGGATTCACATTCAACCAGCAAAACATCAAAAAACTTATAT
>DAOOJC010000469.1:0-1542 GCA_035384905.1 Acetivibrio sp.
GAGTAGAGTCTCCACCTGAAGCCCCGATGTTTAGCTTTAGCTAAACGAGTTCACTCATGCAGTTTATTATAAACATCTCTCCTGCTTATACCCCTGTCCTGGGCAACCTTTCTCATGGCTTCTTTCTTTTCAAAACCTTTTGCTATATACATTTCATAGTGTTCTTCCACAGTCATGGCATCCCATTCGCTCTTTTTTTCTTCTAAAACCTTTTCCTCACTGATACCTTCAATTATCAGAACAAACTCTCCTCTTGGAGATTCATTTTCATACTTTGCAACTGCTTCCTTAAGGCTGCACCTTGCCACCTCTTCAAACTTTTTGGTCAGCTCCCGGGCCATGGTTATCCTTCTGTCTCCCAGAGTCTCATACAAATCCTTTAACGTGTAAATAAGTTTATGGGGTGCCTCATAAAGAACCATAGTTCTTGTTTCATCCCTCAAAGAATTGATCCGGTCCTTCCTTTGCCTTTTGTTCATTGGGAGAAATCCCTCAAAAACAAATCTGCCTGCGGAAAGCCCCGACAAAACCAATCCGGTCACAGCAGCAACAGGTCCCGGAACCATGGTTACCTGAATGTCATTTTCAATGCAGAGCTTTACAATATCCTCTCCCGGGTCTGAAATCCCGGGTGTGCCCGCATCGGAAACCAGGGCAATGCTTTTTCCGTCCAGCAGTTGTCCCACCAAATAGTTGCCCTTTACAATCTTATTATGCTCATAGTAGCTTACCAAAGGCTTTTTTATATCAAAATGATTTAAAAGCTTCAAAGTCTGTCTCGTATCCTCTGCAGCTATGAAATCTACCTCTTTCAATACCCTCAAAGCCCTTAGCGTTATATCCTCAAGGTTTCCAATCGGAGTGGCAACAAGATACAATATCCCTTTATTGTCCAATATCCCTTACTCCTCTGCAATAAATATCGTTAATCTCACCGGAATACTCTCCATTCTCGTCATAAACATACAATGGCTCCAGCATTTTCAGCTCCACCCCACCCTGCCGGGTACCCTTTATGAGAAGCAAATTTGCCTTTTTATAGGGTGACGGATGAACAAATCGCATATACTTTGGCTCAATGGAGTATTTTCTCATAAGCCATACTATGTCCACAAGCCTGTTGGGTCTGTGAACCATAGCCAACTGTCCTCCGGTGACCAAAAGCTTTGCAGCGGCCTTTATAACATCCTCCAGAGTACACTTTATTTCATGTCTTGAAATTGCCTTTGAATCCCCTGTATTGATAAGACCCGCACCACAATTCATGTATGGGGGGTTTGAAACAACAGTATTAAACCGCGAAGCCCCAAACAATTCAACACTTTCCTTTATATCGCCGCAAACAATCCTGACGCGGTTGTCCAAGCCATTCATGCTTACACTTCTTTGAGCCATCTCTGCCATTTCTTCTTGGATTTCCAACCCAATTACAGACTTGGCTTCGGTTTTTCCCGCAATGAGAATAGGTATTATTCCCGTACCCGAACCGAGATCAATAACCGTGTCGTTTTTTTTGACATCCGCAAAATTTGCAAGCAACAC
>DAOOJC010000470.1:0-1542 GCA_035384905.1 Acetivibrio sp.
GGTCAACACCAAGCTGTATAAGCATTTTTTTTACACTGCTCGATGCTTCTCCGGCAACAGTAAAATCATCTGCAGGTATAACAAAGTTTCGCCTTATTATACCGGTATTCAATCCCAAACACCTCTTTCTTTCAAGCCGGCACTGTACAGCTTGCCGCACGCTATAAACATGGGGTCTTTTGTTGTCATAACAGTTATCCCCTTTTCTTTTGCCATTTGTACAATCGTCTCTTCCGGCCTTTTACCTCTAGTAAAAACAATCAACTTTATATCCATCATTTCTGCAGTTCTGACCACCTGAGGATTAACAAGCCCGGTTAACAGAACAACATTATCCTTAACATAAGCCATGACATCACTCATAAGGTCTGATCCACATGCTGCAAAAACGTCCATGTTCAAGTTCTCTTCACCAGTTAAAAGATCTGCTTCTAAAATAATCTTAATATCACTAGCCTTCATACAAGCACCTTACCCTTTACTATTAAATATAGTCTAATATAATTATAGCAGATTGTTAGAGTGTTAACAATCTATATTGTTATTGAATTAACAATCTATTATAGTCAAAAGCTCAAGGACTTCGAACCCTTGAGCCTTTTGATAATTTCACTTCGTGAAACCCCACTAGCAAAAGCTCCGGGGGCATCGAGCCCCCATCGCTTTTTGGTCATTTCACTTTGTGAAATCCCACTAATAATGTTCCGGAAACTTAAATCCCGGGAACCTTTCTCTTCACGTCAATATATGCACCCGATACCATTGTGCTATGTCAAACCGTTTAATTAAGCGGATTTACTTATAAAAACAGCTTCCTCCGATAAACTCGCGTATTATGGAGTTGATTGGAATCTCCTTTGTTTCTATAGGTAAAAAGTTCGTTAAAAACTCAATCAACCTTCTGGCCTCGGAATACTCCGGCTGCGATATATCTATATCGGCCAACAGCGGTTCTGCAAACGTTTTCAAAACACCCAACTCAAATATAAGGGCCGAATTGAACATTACATCCGCCTCTTCCTGGAAGGGGAATATGTTTTTTTCCTCCCCTCTTCTGACAGAAGGCCACCTTTTTATCGTGTTTGCAGCACTGCATCCTCTGAACTGAAAATCCCTCACTATTCTTCTGATGATTCTTGTATCCGTTGTGGGTATCCGGTTGTGGTCGTCAATGTTCATCGATGTAAGTGCACTGACGTAAATTTTAAATTTACTTTCCTTTGGTATCGAAGCTGTCAGTTTTTCATTGAGCCCATGTATTCCTTCTATTATAAGAATTTGATTTTCTGTAATTTTCAGTTTCCTGCAAAAATCTTCTCTACATCCCTTAGGAAAATTAAAAATCGGTATATCAACCTCTTTACCGGAGATCAAGTCTGCTAGATGTTGATTAAATAGTTTTAAATCAATGGCCTCAAGAGCTTCAAAATCGTAATCCCCTGTTTCATCCCTTGGCGTAAGCTCCCTGTCAACAAAATAATCATCGAGGGATATGGTAACGGGTTTCAATCCATTCACTCTCAGCTGTATCGAGAGCCTATG
>DAOOJC010000471.1:0-1536 GCA_035384905.1 Acetivibrio sp.
CCTGAAATACTATGGGTTCTTCGATATCCTTTCCCTTGGCCAGATTGTTCAAATAGTTTCTCACAAGAGCTTCACAAAGACCGTTTATTATGTCTTCAACACTGTGTCCGGTCTGTTGTTTGTGTATCATGTCCGATTCGGCAAACACCGCACATCTTCCGGCAATTCTGACAGGAGACTTGGATCTTAAGGCATAAGAGCCGAATTCTTCTATAGATATCTCAAGCCTTGCCGCCTGTCTATCCAAAAACGAGCCCGTGCCGGCAGCACAGACGGTGTTCATTGCAAAATCATACACTATACCGTTTTTAAGAATTATAATCTTGGAATCCTGACCACCTATTTCCAGTATTGTTCTTACACCGGGAACCAGCTTTTGTGCCGCAATAGCATGAGTCGTTATTTCATTTTTAACTATATCGGCACCCACTATCACACCGGCAATCTGCCTTCCGCTTCCAGTTGTGCCGACACCTTTTACAACAACGTTATTTCCGATGCGTTCGGATAAAGTCTTCATACCCTTTACCAGTGCATTGATCGGTTGGCCGCTGGTTCTTAAATACAGCTTATCCACCACCTCGTCGTTCTCATTAATAACCACAAGGTTTGTGCTGACTGAACCCACGTCAATTCCCAGATAAAGCGAAGTTTTGCCCAATTTCAGTCCTCTCCCTTCTTCTGTTGAGTAAATCTGCAAATGCCTCTATTCTGGTCAAATAACCTGCTTCCCCCGTCATTTCGTCAATGATTAATGTGAGGACAGGTATGTTATAATCCTTTTCTATGGCAGGAAGTATACTTTCTGCAACAATTTCTGGCATACATGTCAGCGGATATATCTGCACCACACCGTCATACCCGTCTTTGGCATATAGCACCGTATTTCCTACGGTCTCCTGGGCATGTCCCCCTATCATGGTTCCAAGATAAGGCTTCGCAGCTTCCTTATACCTTATATCTTTTTTGAAGGGAACAACTGCCTTTAGCATATGCTCAATTATCCAGCCGCTGACTGTATTAGTCCTGTCCACTTCAATTCCCATATTCCCCAGGATAGACTCAATATGAAAATTGGTAAAGGGGTCTATTGTCGTATATATTTCTCCAACAATTCCAACCTTTAAAGGCTTGTATTCTCTATCGATTTCCAACCTCATCAGTTGGCTTTTCGTATCGTCTACAAGCTTAAGAATCTGCATTGAGCCTCTTACATCCCTGACTTTTTTCTGAAACTCCTTATAAATTCTGTCGGTGCTCCCCTTTTTAATCTCCCGGGGCCGGAACTTATAGGTCAGCCTCTCCAGCTCATCCACCTTTTTTGCTACAATAGTGGTGTTCTTTATTACTTTTAATATTTTGTAAGCATTAAAGCCGCCTGCAATTCTCCGGATTCTTCTTAGCAGCTCCGTAAAGCCATCCTGGGGAACCTCCAGGCTGATAACCTCCATATTGAATCCATTATCATGCAAGATTTCCCTGCTCATCTCACAGTAGTACCCAAACCTGCAAGGACCTCTCCCTCCCGTTGTTAAA
>DAOOJC010000472.1:0-1503 GCA_035384905.1 Acetivibrio sp.
TGCTATGTACATTTCCAGGCTGGTCAAGCCTTTAGGGATAAATACGACAAGGATAGCACACGGAATACCGGTGGGCGGAGATTTGGAGTATGCGGATGAGGTAACCCTGGCCAAGGCTTTAGAGGGCAGGCGGGAGATATAGAGCAGTATTTTTATAATCCGAAGAAGTTTCGTCATAAGTCATGGGGAAAATGTAAAAAATAACATTTTACCGTGGCTTTTTATTTGGTTTGATGTATAAGTTATAGGGTAAAAGGTTTGATAGGAAAATAAAGATAGAATAATATGAGAGGGTAAGGGTAAATGGAAAAGCTGACACTGCAGAAATTGGAATCAACTTTATGGAAAGCGGCTGACATTCTAAGGGGTAACTTGAGTGCAGCAGAATATAAAGATTATATATTTGGATTGCTGTTTTTAAAAAGAATGAATGACCAGTTTGAAAGTGAAAAGCAGTCGAAAAGAAATGAATTTACAACAAAGGGAATGGATGAAAAGGAAGTAGAGGAACTTTTAGAAGATGCAACTATATATGAAACCTTCTTTGTTCCCAAGAGTGCCAGATGGGACAAATTAAAGAATTTAAATCTTAACATTGGTCCTGAGTTGGACAAGGCATTTAAAGCGATAGAAGATGAGCCGAAGAATTCGGAATTGATTGGAGTTTTAACCACAGCAAATTACAATGATAAAGAGCGGGTTCCGGACAAGAAATTGTCGCAATTACTGATCTTATTTGATTCAATAAATCTTTCCGATGAAAACCTTGATAGTAGTGATGTACTTGGAGATGCTTATCAATATTTAATTAAGCAATTTGCTGATGAAGGCGGGAAAAAGGGCGGAGAATTCTATACTCCTTCTGAAGTGGTTACGGTTCTGGTTAACATTTTAAAGCCTCAGGAAGGCGACAGGATATATGACCCGACAGTCGGTAGCGGTGGTATGCTGATTCAGTCGTTAGCTTATATAAATAAGCAGGGTGGGAACTGGAAAAACGTCTCTTTATATGGTCAGGAAATAAATCTATCCACGTGGGCAATTTGTAAAATGAACATGCTTCTCCACAACGCCAAGGGTGCGGATATCCAAAAGGGTGATACCATTAGGGAGCCGATGCACCTTGAAGGCGGTGTTTTAAAAACTTTTGACAAGGTGCTTGCAAATCCGCCTTTCTCGTTGGATAATTGGGGCTACAATGAGGCTCAGGCCGACCCGTATCATAGATTTCCCTACGGTGTACCGCCCAAATCTTATGGAGACTTCGCATTTGTATGCCACATGGTTGCAAGCCTTAACAATAAAGGAAAGTTGGGAACTGTAATACCTCATGGAGTATTGTTCAGAGGCGGGGCAGAAGGCAATATTCGCAAAGGTTTTCTGAAAGACGACCTTGTAGAAGCCGTAATTGGCCTTCCCAGCAATTTGTTCTACGGAACAGGTATTCCGGCAGCACTGCTAATAATAAATACAACAATAATTATAATTACCCCGATAATCAGT